>CAZFJB010000380.1:0-1009 GCA_964519775.1 uncultured Oscillibacter sp. | reverse complement strand
CCCCGCCGGTGTGATAGTTATGACTGGGCCGTGGGGGTGGAGGGACCGCCTTTCCCGCCGCCCTTGCCGCCGTGGCGGCGACCGCCCCGGTGACGACGGCGGTTCTTGCTCTCGCCGCCCTCCTTCGCCTCCTTAACGGGGGCAGGCTGCTGGGTCACAGGGCGCTCCTGCTTGGGCCGATTGGCCTTGGGACGCTGGGACCTGGGAGGACGGGAGCCGGTCTTTTCGCCGGAACGGCCCTCAGCGGGCTTTGCGCCCTCCTTTTTGGCGGGAGCGGGCTGGGCCGCGCTCTCGGCGGAGCCGCCGTTTCTGCGGCGGCCGCCCCGGTGACGGCGGCGGTTCTTGCCCTCGCCGGCGGCGCTCTCCTCCCGGTTCTGCTTTTCCGGGGCGGGGGCGGGCTGTGTCTCCGCCGTTTCCTCCGGTTCGAACCGGCGGGAGATCACCGGCGCGATGAAATCGTCCTCACGCTCTTCCACATAGCGGGCGGGGCGCTCGGCGGGGATCTCGATGCCGTCCCGGCTGCCCTTGCCGTTGCGCAGGACGCAGACCTCACAGTTGTGGTAGCACTTGAGCTGCTCCGGGGCGCTGTCCAGGCTGACCTTCATGGTCTCCCGCAGCAGATCCACGGATTTCACATTGCCGGGGCCGTCCGGCGTCTGGACAAAGGACTCCTGCTTGGGCATCCGCTTCTGGGCGTCCTCATAGGCGTTCTGCTCATATTTCAGGCAGCACATCAGCCGGCCGCAGGTGCCGGAGATCTTGGTGGGGTTCAGGCTCAGATTCTGGGTCTTGGCCATTTTGATGGAGACGGGCAGGAACCCATCCAAAAACTGGGAGCAGCAGAAGGGCCGGCCGCAGATGCCAAGGCCGCCGACCATCTTCGCCTCGTCCCGGACGCCGATCTGCCGCAGCTCGATACGGGCCCGGAACACGCCGGCCAGATCCCGCACCAGTTCCCGGAAGTCCACCCGGCCGTCGGCGGTGAAGAAGAAAATGATCTTGCTGCCGT
>CAZFJB010000379.1:0-1033 GCA_964519775.1 uncultured Oscillibacter sp. | reverse complement strand
ACATCATGACCAACGGCTATGTCAGCAACAAGGCGTATCTGGCCATCACCGCCGGTTCCATGACGGAGCAGATGGCGTCCCAGTACCGCTATGATATCAGCAAGGGCGTGTTCATCTACTCCGTGGAAAAAGAGGGCGCCGCCCACAAGGCCGGCCTGAAAATGGGCGATGTGATCCTGAAGATCGACGGCCAGACCGTGGACACCATGCAGGATCTGGTGGCGCTGAAGAAGAAGTATTCCGCCGGGGACACCTCCACCTTCACAATCTACCGGGAAGGCGCGGAGCAGGACGTGCAGGTCACCTGGGACGCCGCCCCCGCTGAGGAGGAGACGGAGGATACCACCCACTCTCAGCAGGATCAAAATCAGAACAACGGCGGCGGTTACTATTACAGAAATCCCTGGGATCTCTTCGATTACTTCTTCAATCAGCGCTGACAGGCGCCCCTGATCCCGGATAAAAACGAAATAACGGAATGTGGAACAAAAGACAAAAAGCACGCTGCGAAACGCAGCGTGCTTTTTGCTGGGAACAAAATAAGGAAATAGAAATCAGTCAAAAGAGACGCGTGCCTGACACACGCAAGGAATCAACGGCGCTGAAAGAAGCGCCGGACGGCTGTCAAGACCGTCGAGTAAAATTTTAACGATTCCTTTATGCCAAGGATAGCACATCATTTTGCAAAATGCAAGCACCAAAAATAAAAAAGAAAAAATGATCCCGGCCCGCGGAGCCGTTTCCGCAAGCCGGGATCTGACGATCGCTCAGTGCCGCGCCGACAGGAAGCTGCTGTCGAAGCTGTGGGGAAGGAGATCCCCGAGCGTCAGGGTCAGGGATTCTCCCTTACCGTTCAGGCAGATGATCTGGAAATCGTCTGAGACAAATTCCCGCATGAATTGGCGGCACATTCCGCAGGGGACACAGTAGTCCTCGCTGCGGCCCGCCACCACGATGCGGACAAAGTCCCGGTGGCCTTCGCTGATGGCCTTGCCCATGGCGGCGCGCTCGGCGCAGGTGCCCACGGGATAGG
>CAZFJB010000378.1:0-1034 GCA_964519775.1 uncultured Oscillibacter sp. | reverse complement strand
GCCGGAGAGGGTCAGGTAAGCAATGGGGAAAAAGCTCATGACCTGGACCACGATCAGGCTCTTCAAACCGTAGACGCTGCTGCCGGTGATGCCCAAGAGGTTCTTGGAGATCAGGCCCTGCTTGCCGAAGAGGAAGATGATAGAAAGGGACAGCACAAAGGGGGGAGAGAGGATGGGCAGGGTCGCCATGGTTTTCAGAAAGCCCTTGCAGGGCACGTTGACACGGGTGATGGTATAGGCGAACACATAGCCGATGAAGGTGGCGATGAAGGCCACGATGAGCCCTAAAGCCATGGTGCGGGCAAAGACTTTGCCGTACCGGGGGGTTTGCAGAATGGAGATGAGATTGGCCAGAGAGAAAGCGCCGGTTTCATCCGTCAGGCTGTAGACCAGCGTTTTTCCCAGGGGATAGATAACAAACAGCAGCAAAAGCGCGAAGGAGAGGACGATGGCGATCAGCAGCAGAGGCTGACGCAGGATCATCTTCGTCTCGTTGAGGCGCTTCGTGCGGGAAGCGGCATTTGCCATGAGCGTTCCTCCTGAGTAAGATGTGGGAAACGGGTAGGAAATGTGTGTAGGCACACAGACTTGCGGGGTTCCGGGCCTCCCCCTGAAGGGAGGAGGCCCGGAAGATGATTTGATTCAGTTTGCGTGGTGATCGGCGAATTAGCCCTCGGGCTTCGCGGCGACCTTGGCCTCGAACTGCTCGCAGAAGCCGCTCTTCACGCTGGCGGCCCAAACGGCGTCATAGTCGATGACGGGGACCTGATCC
This sequence comes from uncultured Oscillibacter sp., assembly GCA_964519775.1. Lineage (GTDB taxonomy): Bacteria > Bacillota > Clostridia > Oscillospirales > Oscillospiraceae > Oscillibacter. The sequence continues at coordinate 262 of CAZFJB010000378.1, read as the reverse complement.
AGAGTCACCAGACCATTGGCCACGGGAGCAGCGGTGTTGGTGGGCACGCGGAAGGAGTCGTTCTCAGCGTAGCAGCCCTGGCCAGCCTCAGAGGTCATCCAGTCGATGAACTTCTTGGCGTTCTCCTGCTCGTCAGCCTTGCCGCCCTTGATCAGAGCCATAGCGCCAACCTCGAAGCCGGTGCCGTCGGTGGGGAAGCTCAGCTCAATGTGATAGCCCTCGGGAGTGAGCTGCAGAGCGTCGTGAGAGAAGGTCAGAGCGA
>CAZFJB010000377.1:0-1036 GCA_964519775.1 uncultured Oscillibacter sp. | reverse complement strand
CTCATACTCGCCGTTGAGGAAGATGTACTCATTGGGGATGAACACGTGGTCCAGGACCACCAGGGCTTCCTGGCCGCCGAACTTGGCGTTGCCCACGTCAATGGAAGCGCCCTCTTCCATCTTCCGGGTGTCGCAGGACTGACGGCCGTAGATCATATACATACCCTCGGCGTCAGTGGGGCAGGCGAAGGAAACGGCCCAGTCCTTATCAGCCTCACCCATGGAGATGGTGGGCATGAAGATGTGCCAGTGAGAGTTGATGGAGCCGGTCTGGTGGCACTTGGCACCGCAGACCACGATGCCGTCGGGGCGGCGCTCCACAACATGGACGAACATATCGGGATCGGCCTGGTCGTGGGGAGCCTTGGAACGGTCACCCTTGGGGTCGGTCATGGCGCCGTCAACAGTCAGGTCGTTGTCCTGGACCATGGTCAGGAACTTCTTGAAGTTTTCATGATAGTGGGTGCCATACTTCTCGTCGATCTCGAAGGTGGTGGAGAACACGGCGTTGAAGCTGTCCATACCCACGCAGCGCTGGAAGCAGGAAGCGGTCTTCTGGCCCAGCAGGCGCTGCATCTTCACCTTGTTCATCAGGTCCTCAGTGGACTGATGCAGATGGGTGAAGCGGTTGATGGTGTGGCCGGTGAGGCTGGACTTCACGGTCATCAGTTCCGCGTACTGAGGGTCCTGGGCCAGGGCGTAAGTCATGGCCACGCAGTTGATGCTGGGACGGATCATGGGGTGATCCACCCAGTTGTCGATCTTCTCGCCGAACATATAGACCCGGGTGTTCAGCTTCCGCAGAGACTCAATATACTCTTGGGGGGTCATCAGTGCCATTTTATCGTTCCTCCTGATTGTTTGGGGGTGTTTTTAATATCTCAGGGGGACAGTGCGCCCCCCTGAGAGGGGTTTTATTCGTTGGCGAGGCCCATCAGCTCTTCTTTGAAGATCCGCTCGTCCATCAGCTTCAGATCGTCAGCGATCTTGGGCATGAACTCCATCTGATCCAGCACCTGGGTCTGGAGGTCGATGC
>CAZFJB010000376.1:0-1038 GCA_964519775.1 uncultured Oscillibacter sp. | reverse complement strand
TGCCCGGCATGATGGACACCATCCTGAACCTGGGCCTGAACGACACCGTGGTGGAAGTTCTGGCCAAGAAGTCCGGCAACCCCCGCTGGGCCTATGACTGCTATCGCCGCTTCATCCAGATGTACTCCGACGTCGTTATGGAAGTGGGCAAGAAGTACTTCGAGCAGCTCATCGACGAGATGAAGGAGAAGAAGGGCGTCACTCTGGACGTGGAGCTGACCGCTGAGGACCTGAAGGAGCTGGCCGGCCAGTTCAAGGCCGAGTACAAGGCCAAGATCGGTTCCGACTTCCCCACCGATCCCAAGGAGCAGCTGATGGGCGCCGTCAAGGCTGTGTTCCGTTCCTGGGACAACCCCCGCGCCAACGTCTATCGCCGCGATAACGACATTCCCTATTCCTGGGGCACCGCTGTCAACGTGCAGTCCATGGCCTTCGGCAACATGGGCGACGACTGCGGCACCGGCGTTGCCTTCACCCGCAACCCCGCCACTGGCGAGAAGAAGCTCTTCGGCGAGTTCCTGACCAACGCCCAGGGCGAAGACGTGGTGGCCGGCGTCCGTACTCCCATGCCTATCGCTGAGATGGCTGAAAAGTTCCCCGAGGCTTTCAAGCAGTTCGAGGATGTCTGCAAGACCCTGGAAGATCACTATCGTGATATGCAGGACATGGAGTTCACCGTGGAACACGGCAAGCTCTATATGCTCCAGACCCGTAACGGCAAGCGTACCGCCGCCGCCGCTCTGAAGATCGCCTGCGACCTGGTGGACGAGGGCATGATCGATGAGAAGAAGGCCGTGGCCATGATCGAGCCCCGGACCCTGGACACTCTGCTCCATCCCCAGTTTGACGCCGTGGCCCTGAAGAATGCCAAGGTCATCGGCAAGGCTCTGGGCGCTTCTCCCGGTGCCGCCTCCGGCAAGTGCGTGTTCTCCGCTGAGGACGCCAAGGAGTGGGCCGAGCGTGGCGAGAAGGTGATCCTGGTCCGTCTGGAGACCTCTCCCGAGGATATCGAGGGCATGAAGGCCGCTCAGGGCATCC
>CAZFJB010000375.1:0-1039 GCA_964519775.1 uncultured Oscillibacter sp. | reverse complement strand
GCGCCGCCGTGGGCAGCAGCGTCAGGCACAGGGCCAGCGCCGTCAGGATGCTGAGTAACCGCTTTTTCATCAAACTTCCTCACTTTCACGCTCTTTCCGTACCCGGGAAAAAGGCAAAGGTTTAGATGGGACCCTGCCCGGGACAGAATGTCCCGGACAAGGGAGTACTCCCTTGTTCCTTTCATTTATTGCCGCTCTCCTGCCCCGTGTTCCGCCCGGAACATGGAAATGGCCTGCTTCAAAACGCCCAACTGCGTCTCCAAATAATACGCGTCCTCAAACAGCGCGTAATGCACGCTGGCCCGGATCAGAATGAAGATCAGCGGCGTGATGATCTCATAGGGGATGCCCAGCTTGCTCTCCAACCGGCGGGCGTATTCCGTGTAGCGCTGGTTCACGCCCTCAAAAAAACGCTTGCCGTGGGCTATGTACTTGGGATGTGTGTAGACCTGATACATCAGGCGGTACTTTTTCCCGTGCTTCTCCGCCGTCCAATAGGGGATCTCGTTGATAAAGCGCTCCAGCTCGGCGGCGTCCCGGGGGGCCCGGGCCATAAAGTCATCCTCCACATGGCTCATGCAGTGGGCCGTGGACTGGATGATGAGATCGTCCAGATTTTCAAAATAGTCATAGAGCACCGAGGGGGTGCAGCCGCAATATTGCCCCAGCGCCCGAATGCCCACGCTGCTCAAGCCATACTCGGCCATGCACTCGTAGCAGCGCTCCATCAGCTCCACCTTGCGGCGCTGGTGGCGGTCCTCGCCGTGTGCCTCCATTCCATCCCCCCATTTTCGTTTTTCCGATCATTCGATCGGTTCCTTATATTATACCGCGCCTTCCTCCAAAAGGCAAGAGCGTTTTGCTCCGGCGGCCCTTTTCTTCCCCGCCGAAACGGCACCGGCTCCGGCGGCGGAATTTCAGCGAAAAAGCGCCCCATCCGTCAGGATGGGGCGCTTTTTGTCGAATTACTTCGCGGCCTTAGCAGCCTTGATGGCCTCGATCAGCAGCGGGGTGACCTTGAACAGGTCGCCGGCGATGC
>CAZFJB010000374.1:0-1050 GCA_964519775.1 uncultured Oscillibacter sp. | reverse complement strand
ATATGTATCGTTCACACACTCCTCGCTATCCTCATGGTTTAGGAGAATATTGCTGGCAATGCAAAAAAACAGTTTGCCGTATTTTGAGGAGGTCTCTGTAATAGCGTCCTCGTTCCTCTCCCAATATAGTCCAATGATTTTTTCATCTTCCATAGGCGGCCTCCGTTGCGGTATTACGGTCTAAAAGCGCTTTCACTATATAACTACGGTTTTCTCCGCATTGGTTGCAAATATTTTACCATAAATATTAAAAAAATCTATTGCTCGACGACAGCATAGCAAGGCGGGAGCATCGTTTGAGATGTTCCCGCCTTTGTTACACCTTGTTCTCTTGTTCGGCCTGTCGCTGCGCCTTCCATTCGGCGTATTCCCTCTGCCCCTCTTCACTCTCGAAAAACGCTTGTATCTCCGGGAGCAGGACACGGGCCAGAGCCTCAACCTCATGGTAGGGTATCCCGGTGCCGTAGTCATTGATTTTCTTCTTCCTTGCCATGGGAGCCGCCCCCAGTCTTAAAGCTGCCTGTCATCAAACAGAAAGCCCTGAAACACCGTCCCATCCCCAGTGATGAAGCGGCCCCTTGCGTCCTTGGGTATCTGCTCGGCGGCGCTGCCGTTGTCCAGAATGATAGAGGACAGCACGCTTTCCACCCGTCCGCATACCCGGAAATCCAGATTGTTCTTGATTTGTCCGGGGATGATGGTGGCATCGGGCCGCTGGGTGGCAAGAATAAGATGGATACCAAAGGCCCGCCCCAGCCGTGCGATAGTCGCCAGCTTGCTCTCGATCTGCGCCAGCAGTTCCTTGTCCTCCTTGCTCCGGCCCGTCTTGTCCAGCACCTCCGCCACCTCGTCGCAGGCAAATATCAACCGTGGCAGTTTGTTTTCTGTCGTTTCGTTGTATGCGTCAATATTGGGGGAGCCCAATTCCTTAAGCGCTTTTTTTCGGTATTCCAATACCGCCACAAGCTGATTTAAGGTGTAGAGCAGATCTTCCTCTGTGAAGCACATCCGGCATTTTTCGTACCAGACTCTCGGGTAGTCCACGCCGCC
>CAZFJB010000373.1:0-1054 GCA_964519775.1 uncultured Oscillibacter sp. | reverse complement strand
ATGTTGAGCGTTGCGCCGGCGTCGAGCGTGGCAATGTGCAGCTCGGGGTTGAGCACCTCGACCTCGCTGTCGCACTTGATGTCGCCCGCCTTCACCTCGCAGGGGCCGGCCGCCTCAATGTAGACGGTCTTGATCCCGTCGGCGTTGTGCAGGCGCGTGATCAGGCTCTTGACGTTCAGCACGATCTCGGTCACATCCTCCTTCACGCCGGGGACGGTGGAGAACTCATGCTGCACGCCGGCGATCTTGATCGACGTTGCCGCCGTGCCGGGCAGAGACGAGAGCATAATGCGGCGGAGCGCATTGCCCAGCGTGATGCCGTAGCCGCGCTCAAGAGGCTCTACAACAAATTTGCCGTATGAGCCGTTTGCGGGGTCTTCGGTGCACTCGATCTTGGGCTTTTCGATTTCAATCATGCAGTTACCCTCCTTTTCCATTCTGTGATCTCAACGACCACACCAAATTTCATGCTCGTGTCTGTTGAGGGCTCGCCGCCGATTACTTGGAGTACAGCTCGACGATGAGGTGCTCCTCGATCGGGAGGTCGATATCCTCTCGGGCGGGGACTGCAACGACTTTCGCGGTGTTGTGGGTCTTATCCATCTCAAGCCACTTGGGAACCACGCGGGAGGCGTTGGCCTCGAGGGAACCCTTGAACTTGTCGAGGGAGCGGGAAGTGTCCTTCAGCTCGATCACGTCGCCGACGCTGACGAGCATGGAGGGGATGTTGGCCTTCTTGCCGTTGATGGTGAAGTGACCATGACGAACCAGCTGACGGGCCTCCGCGCGGCTCATAGCAAAGCCGAGGCGGTAAACGACGTTGTCCAGGCGGGTCTCAAGGATCGCAAGCAGGTTTTCACCCGTCATGCCCTTGCGCTTGGAAGCCATCTCGAAGTACTCAGCGAACTGGCTCTCGAGAACGCCGTAGTAACGACGGGCCTTCTGCTTCTCGCGCAGCTGCACGCCATACTCGCTCATCTTCTTGTTTCTTGCATTACCATGCATCCCGGGCGCGTAAGCGCGACGCTCGAGAGCGCACTTATCCGTATAGCAG
>CAZFJB010000372.1:0-1062 GCA_964519775.1 uncultured Oscillibacter sp. | reverse complement strand
CCCACTTGCGGCCGCCGGCCACATCCAGAGGATACTGCTCGCCGATGTCGGCGCCGGCCACGAAGGAGCGGCCCTCGCCGGTGAGGATCAGAGCGCCCAGCTCCGTGTCCTTTTCCACCTCGGAGATGGCCTGCTCCAGCTCGCCGATGACGGTGGAGTTCAGGGCGTTCAGCGCCTCAGGACGGCTGATGGTCAGAATACCGATGTTTTCCTGCTTTTCGTAACGAATGGTCTGATACATGATGGATTCCTCCTGTTCGATTTGATCCCTGTATAGATATGGTTTGCGTCTTCACGCATAGTCACACACTGAGATTATAAGCAAATTGCGTGCCATCTCTCCTGTGAGGATTTTCACAAAAATCCGGCGCCGAACTGTGGGAAATGCCAAAAAAATCAGGGCACCGCCGCCGGAGGTATCCGGTGGGGCGGAGCAAGTCCGCCGATAGTTATTCAAAAATGAATACCCCACAAAAAAGAGAGACGGGACAGGGAGTTGCGCCCTTCGGCAGAACTACGAAAAGGGGCGAAGATTTCTGTTAAAAAAGACCAGGACAATTTTGAAGAATCCTCTTTCTATTCATTTGTGAATATGCTATAATCAAAAATGAATAGAAAACACGCTTCGGAGGTGCTTTATGTCCCATTCTCCCACCCTGCCCCATTCCTTTGAGGACGGCATTGACCTCAACGGTCTGATGGACATTCTCAGCCCGAAAAACAACCTAGTCCTGGCGGATGATATGATGCTCTCCGACGCGGAGGGCAATATCCTGCGGGTCAGTGAGAATTATGAGCGGAACTTTGGCTTCAGCCACGATTCCATCGTGGGCAAGTCCGCCTTTGATCTGGAGCGCAGCGGGGTCTTTCAGCCCTGCGTCACGGCGGAGGTCATCCGCCAGAAAAAGAAGATCACCGCCACCCAGACCATCAACCACACCCATAAAAATGTGATGACGGTGGGCATCCCCCTGTTCGATAAAGACGGGGTGCTGAAATACGCGGTGTGCTTCAACACCGTGTCCATGGAGCAGATCAACGCCATCCAGCAGAACTACCGCC
>CAZFJB010000371.1:0-1063 GCA_964519775.1 uncultured Oscillibacter sp. | reverse complement strand
CCGATTCCTTCCTGTCCGCCGCCTCCTTCCAGGAGACCACCAAGGTCCTGACCGAGGCTGCCATCATGGGCAAGAAGGACCACCTGGTGGGCCTGAAGGAGAACGTGCTGATCGGTAAGCTGATCCCTGCCGGCACCGGTCTGCAGGCCTATCACGACTTCGCCGAGCAGTTGGTCCCCGCCGCCGTTTCCACGGAAGCGGAGGAGAGCGCGGAAGAGCTGTAAGCGCGCGGATAAGCGTTATACGATCAAGCCGGGGCAGTCCTGTGGACTGCCCCGGTTCCTTGTATAAAAAGCGGCGGCGCGGGGCTTTGGAGATGGAAAAAAGGCCGCAAGACCTGCCCGGGAACGGCCGGCACACGCCATCGACCGGAAGAGGCGGGCTGCCGCTGCCGGAAAAATGACGGAAAAAGCCGCCTGCAGAAAGGAAAACTTGCGGGATCTGCAAAAAACGAAAGAAATCCCCGGGGATTTCAGGAAAATACTTGACGATTTTATTCTCCCATGCTATAATCACAAACTGCGTGGACTATGTTCCGCGGATTTTGCTATGCATTTTCAGGAGGGACCCCCGTGTTGTCAGCGCTTGTATCCCAGGCTAAGGTGGTCGGTGTGAAACAGTCCGCCAGAGCGATCCGGGAAGGGCGGGCCAGCCGGCTGTTTCTGGCCTGTGACGCCGACACGATGGTGACGGACCGGGTCCGTCAGGTCTGCGGCGCGCTGCCGGTGGTGGAGGATTACACCATGGCCCAGTTGGGACACGCCTGCGGCATCGCGGTTGGCGCGTCCGTTGTGGCCCTTCTGAAAGAATAACGGTTTTTTCGGAATAGTTTCCAACTGTTCCGCAAAAAATAAAGGCAGTCGTCTGGCTGTCACATTTTTCAAAGAAAGGAGAACCAATTCATGCCTACTTTTAACCAACTGGTCCGGAAAGGCAGAGAGCAGGTGACTTCCAAGTCCACTTCTCCCGCTCTGCAGTTTGGTCTCAACACCCTGAAGACCAAGACCACCGATCTCCCTTCTCCCCAGAAGAGAGGCGTCTGCACCGCCGTGAGAACCGCGAC
>CAZFJB010000370.1:0-1070 GCA_964519775.1 uncultured Oscillibacter sp. | reverse complement strand
ACCAAAGGCGAGGGAGCAGCGCTTTGCGCTGCTCCCTCGCCTTTGGCGTCCGCGGAGAGGTGAAGCATCCACCGGGTTCGACGCCCGCGTCGACGTTTCCTTTTTCAAAAGGGCGAAATTTGTCGAACGATTTTTCCGTCCTCTTGCGCAAATATATTGAAAAAGATTCGACAATATAGTATTTTAAAAGCAACACAGCGCATGAAAGCGATACCGCACTACGAAGGGAAGGGGTTTACGGTATGAAACAGCGCAAAACGGTACTGCTGGCTGACGCCAATGAAGAGTTCCGCTTGCTGCTGCAGGCAGAAATAGAGAGGACAGGGGAATTTTCCGTGGAACTTGCCGGAAACGGTTGCGAAGCGCTGCAAAAGGCCCGCGGCGGGACGGCGGATCTTCTGCTGATGGACACCGCCCTGCCGGAGATCGACGGACTGACGGTGCTGCGGGTCCTCCAGCAGCTCAACTGCGCGCCGCCTACCATGTTCCTCTCCTCATTCGTCTCCGACCAGATCCTCTCGGAGGCGGCAGCCCTGGGAGCGGTCTGCTTTCTGCCAAAGCCCTGCGAGGTATCCTTCCTGCTGGGCAAGCTCCGGGGCTTTTTTATGACCGCCCGCCATCCCGAGCCCTCCGCCTGGAAAGCCGCCGTCAGCATGATGCTCCACGAGATCGGGATCCCCGCCCATCTCAAGGGTTATCAGTATCTGCGCAGCGCGATCCTGGTGGCCGCCATGGACCCTGAGAGCCTTCAGGGCATTACCAAGATCATTTATCCCGCCGTTGCCAAGCAGCACCGCACCTCCGCAGCCTGCGTGGAGCGGGCCATGCGCCACGCGGTGGATATGGGCTGGGAGCGGGGTGATCCGGCGGTTCTGCTGGATTACTTCGGCGGCACCATCAGTGCCGCCAGGGGACGCCCCACCAATTCGGAGCTGATCGCCCTGCTTTCGGACCGGCTGCGCCTGCGCTTTGAGACCGAGACCGCCAACAGTGTTTGATTTTTTCTATTATTGACTGATGAGACCACGCTTGCGAACAGTCCCGCGAAAGCGTTTTTTGCCACAGATAAA
>CAZFJB010000369.1:0-1070 GCA_964519775.1 uncultured Oscillibacter sp. | reverse complement strand
CCGGCACGCCCACATAGCCAAATTCGTGGAGCCGGGTGCCGTCCCCGGCGTCCTCGCCCGCCAGATCGCCCCACATGGGCGCACCGTTGAAGCCCTGAGCCGTACAGGCGTGCCAGCCCTCCGGCACGGCCGCCCGCATGGCCTCCAGCAGTTCCTCGTCCAGCGCCGCCCGCTCCTCGTCGGAGTAGCTCCATTGCAGACCGTCAAAATCGGCGTTGTCGGTGTGCTCCCAGTCGCCCTCCGCCAGAATGTCCAGATAGTACCCCGCCGGGGCGTGCGTCACCTTCACAGTCAGCTTGGGCTTCGGCCCGGTGTCGGCAAAGGCGGAGACCGTCAGCATTGCTGCTGACAGCAGCATCAGTGCAAAAACGCGCAGAGACTTCTTCATATCCATCCTCCGTTCTGCCCGTGTCTTCCAACATGGGCCTTTTCTGTGCAGACGAAAAATGCTGTCTTTCCGTTGCGCTTTCTCCCAAATCACGCAAAAATCAAATACGATTTGTATATTTTTCAGATATTATCACTGTTCGTTTACGAACTGCGGCACAGACAGATACCGGCTCTTGCACTCCAGCACCCGGAAGCAGGCATCGTCGATGACGCTTTCCGCCAGCGTCCCGTTCTCCACCGCCTCGATGACGGCGGGGATCTGCGTCCGGTAGTCGGTGGTGCAGATCATGTCGTTCCCGGCCTGTAACGCCATCACCGCCACAGCGCCCTCGCCGGCGTAGGCCGCCACGGCCTCCATGGCCAGATCGTCGGTGATGACCACGCCGGTAAAGCCCAGCTTTTCCCGCAGGATGCGGTGGACCTCCGGGGACAGGGAGGCGGGCAGCTCCTTGTCCATGCACTCCACGATGTTGTGACTCACCAGCACGAAGGGCGCTCCGGCCTCGATGCCCGCCTCAAAGGGAAGAAAGTCGTAGTTGATAAATTCCTCGTAAGCCCGGATGTCCACGGCAATGCCGGTGTGGGTGTCCACGTTGTCGCCATAGCCGGGGAAATGCTTCAGCACCGACACCATCCATGAGGTGTTCATCTGTTCCACCACAGCGGCCACATAGTCCGCC
>CAZFJB010000368.1:0-1112 GCA_964519775.1 uncultured Oscillibacter sp. | reverse complement strand
TGCGGCTGGGCTATGTGGTGGATATGCTCCACTTCCAGTTCTGGCCCAGCTATCCCACCTTCAACGTGGCGGATATGTGCATCGTGTGCGGAGCCATTTTAGGGGCTGTATACTATGTGTTTTTCTATGAGAAGTATGACGGGAGGGGAGCGGATGGAGCCGCTGACACTGCAAACGGCCAGTGAGGACGCCGGGCTCCGCCTGGACGCCTGGCTGGCGGCCCATACAGAGCTGACCCGCTCCGCCGTGCAGAAGCTGATGGAGGAGGGCCGGGTGACGGTGGACGGCAGATCCACCGCCAAAAATACCCGCCTTTCCGGCGGGGAGACGGTGACGGTGGCGCTGCCGGAGCCGGAAATGGTTGATCTTCAGCCGCAGGCCATCCCCCTGGACGTGGTGTATGAGGATGGGGACGTGATCGTGGTCAACAAGCCCAAAGGGCTGGTGGTCCATCCTGCCCCCGGCCACCCGGACGGTACGCTGGTCAACGCCCTGCTCCACCACTGCGGGGAGAGTCTCTCCGGCATCAACGGGGAGCTGCGTCCCGGTATCGTCCACCGCATCGACCGGGATACCTCCGGCCTTATCATCGCGGCGAAAAACGACTTTGCCCATGTGAAGCTGGCGGAGCAGCTTCAGGATCATACCCTGGCCCGGACGTATCGCTGCGTTGTCACCGGAAATCTCCGGGAGGACAGCGGCACGGTGGACGCCCCCATTGGCCGCTGTCCCGCGGACCGGAAAAAGATGGCGGTCATCGCCGGAGGACGGCGGGCCGTGACCCACTGGACGGTGCTGGAGCGCTATCCGGGGGCTACCTATGTGGAGTGCCGCCTGGAGACAGGCCGCACCCATCAGATCCGGGTCCACATGGCCTATACCGGCCATCCCATTTTAGGCGACACGGTGTACGGCAATAAAAAGCCGGTGCCCGGTCTGCAGGGCCAGTGCCTTCATGCCGTGGGCCTGCGGTTCCTCCATCCCCGCACCGGGGAGGCAGTGGAGCTGACGTGCCCCCTGCCGGAGGCGTTTGAGCGGCAGCTTGAAAAATACCGCCGAATGGCCGGTTTATAACTATAATAAGCCAGCCCTGTTCCATGGGAACAGGGCTG
>CAZFJB010000367.1:0-1113 GCA_964519775.1 uncultured Oscillibacter sp. | reverse complement strand
CCGCCCCACACCCCGGAAGAAAAGCACTGGGGCGTTTCGACTCGCCCCAGACCCCTAACGACACAAAGAGGAGGGGCTACGGCCCCGGCCCACCGTTGCGGCATTACGATTTGCGGCTTTCGCCAAAAGCCGTAAATCGTGCCGCTGCCTCGAAAGCGGGGCGCTGTGTCCGCCACAGGCGGCGCGTTCCCCTTTGGAAACTCCTCCTGGGTTTTACCCTGCGTTATCAGATGGCACGAAATATGACTCAACAGGCTGGCTATGGAGCTTTCCATGAGCCAGAACACCGTCAGCCGCTACGAAACCGGTGAACGGGAACCCGGCTTGGCGGAGCTGATCCAAATTGCGGATTATTTTGACGTTTCTGTCGATTATCTGCTGAGCCGGACGGACCAACCCCGCTGATTTTCTTTAAACTCCAAAGCAGCGGCAGCGGAAAGAGAAGGACCATATGTCCTTGACCTCCCCGAAGTCCGCGGTAACTACGTCACGGCGTACAAGGTTGGATTATCTCAGCACTTGGCCCGTGACGTTCCCTCGTTACCCTCGTCCAAACTCCGGGGTAGTTTCCAAAGGAGGGGCCCGCAGGCCCTTCCTTTGTGTCGTTTCAAGGGGGCGTGGGGGGAAATCGAAATCCCCCCACGTTTAGGGTGAGGGTCTAAGGGAGAGGGATCTTTGCGCCAAAGATCCCTTTCCTTTGCCCTGTATGGGAATCCCCCCCTGGCGGGAGCAGAGGAGAATATCCCCCTGCTTCCATGTACCGAAACGGTGCATTCACCAAAACCGCTTTTGAAGAAAAAACAGAAACAAAGGACCGGCCACTGGCCGGTCCTTTGCTTTTCTATTATTCTTCGTGCGCCGTTACGGCAATATGCAGCTCGTCAAGCTGCTTCTGGGTGACTTCGCTGGGGGCGCTCATCATCACGTCCTGGGCGTTCTTGTTCATAGGGAAGGGGATGATCTCCCGGATGCTGTCCTCGCCGGCCAGCAGCATGACCATGCGGTCCACGCCGGGGGCGATGCCCGCGTGAGGGGGCGCGCCGTAAGTGAACGCGTTATACATGGCGGGGAACTTGGCCTTCACGTCCTCCTCGCCCAGACGAACCATCTCAA
>CAZFJB010000366.1:0-1115 GCA_964519775.1 uncultured Oscillibacter sp. | reverse complement strand
GCTGTATACCGCCCTGACCCGGGCCAGGGAGCTGTTGGTCGTGGTGGGAGATGACACGGCGATCTGCTCCATGGCGGCCAATGACCGGCAGCAAAAGCGGTATTCGGGATTGAAATGGAGACTGTGCCACCCGGAAGAGACGGCGCGGCAGAAAACAGGAGGAACGGAAGTATGAGCGATCTGGAGCGCATTGAACAGGCGCTGGAAGAGAAGGTGCGGCCCGCCCTGCGGGCGCACGGCGGCGATCTGGCCATCGACCATGTGGAGGGGAAGACCGTGTATGTGAAGATGCTGGGCCAGTGCGCCGGTTGCCCCTCGGCTGACATCACCAACGAGACCATTGTGGAGGCGGAACTGAAAGCGGCCCTGCCGGAGCTGGTGGAGCGGGCCGTGGTGGTGCAGACCGTCAGCGATGAGCTGTGGGAGCAGGCGAAAAAGCTGCTGCGGGACCACCATTTGTAAGGATCAAAAAGAGACTGGAAAGCTATGCTTTCCAGTCACTTTTTTGACTTGCCCGCGCCCTGCCGCGGCGCATGATTTTTCGGCTTTTTAGCAACAAGCTCAAACGAAAGCGCCCGTTTGCCATGGCAAACGGGCGCTTTTGCTGCGTTTTACAGCCGGGTCACAACGGGGATGACCATGGGGCTGCGCTTGGTATTTTTGAACAGGTAGCTGCTGACGGCGGATTTCACCGCGCCCCGCAGCTCGCCCTCGTCCCGGCGGCGCTTGGCGCTGATGCCGTCGGCGGCGTCCATGGCCACGTTCTGCAGCTCCTTCATCAGATCGCCGGACTCCTTCACATAGATGAAGCCCCGGGTGATGATCTCCGGCGGGGCCAGCAGGGCACCGTCCTGAGAGGCGATGGGCAGGACCACCACCACCATGCCGTCCTCCGCCAGGCGCTTGCGGTCCCGCATGACCACCGCACCCACGTCGCCGACACCGCTGCCGTCCACATACACCTCGCCGGCGGGAACGGAGCCGTTGAGCTTCATGTTTTTGCCGGTGATCTCAATGACACTGCCGTTGTCGGCAATGGCCACATGATTGCGCTCCATGCCCATCTGCTGGGCAAGCTGGCAGTGGATCTGAAGCATCCGCTGCTCACCGTGGAG
>CAZFJB010000365.1:0-1121 GCA_964519775.1 uncultured Oscillibacter sp. | reverse complement strand
TTGGATCTCCCTGGACGGCTCCACCGGCAATATCTACGGCGAGGCTATCCCCACCGTCGAGGCTTCCATCTCCGGCGAGTTCGGCCGCATCATGGCCTGGGCTGACCAGTACCGTGACCTGAAGGTCCGCACCAACGCTGACTCCCCCCGCGACACCAAGCAGGCTGTGAAGTTCGGCGCTGAGGGCATCGGCCTGTGCCGTACCGAGCACATGTTCTTCGAGGGTGACCGCATCAAGGCCATCCGCGAGATGATCTGCTCCGACACCGTCGAGCAGCGCGAGGCCGCTCTGGCTAAGATCGAGCCTATGCAGCAGGGTGACTTCGAGGCCATGTACGAGGCTCTGGAGGGCCGTCCCATGACCGTCCGTTACCTGGATCCCCCTCTGCACGAGTTCGTTCCCACCGAGGAGCACGACATCGCTGAGCTGGCTGCCACCATGGGCAAGACCGTTGAGGACATCAAGGCTATCATCGCCGGCCTGCACGAGTTCAACCCCATGATGGGTCACCGCGGCTGCCGTCTGGCTGTCACCTATCCTGAGATCGCCGCCATGCAGACCCGCGCCGTCATCAAGGCCGCGCTGAACGTTCAGGCCAAGCATCCCGACTGGAACATGGTGCCTGAGATCATGATCCCCCTGGTGGGCGAGGTCAAGGAGCTGAAGTACGTTAAGAACGTGGTCGTGGAGACCGCCGACAAGCTGATCGCCGAGGCCGGTTCCAGCATGAAGTATCTGGTGGGCACCATGATCGAGATCCCCCGCGCGGCCCTGACCGCCGACGAGATCGCCAAGGAGGCCGACTTCTTCTCCTTCGGCACCAACGACCTGACCCAGATGACCTTCGGCTTCTCCCGCGACGACGCCGGCAAGTTCCTGGGCGCTTACTACGACAAGAAGATCTACGAGAACGATCCCTTCGCCCGCCTGGATCAGACCGGCGTGGGCAAGCTGGTGGCCATGGCCGCCAAGCTGGGCCGCGGCGTGAACCCCGACCTGCATCTGGGCATCTGCGGCGAGCACGGCGGCGACCCCACCTCCGTGGAGTTCTGCCACCGCACCGGTCTGGACTATGTGTCCTGCTCTCCCTTCCGTGTGCCCATCGCCCGTCTGGCTGCCG
>CAZFJB010000364.1:0-1140 GCA_964519775.1 uncultured Oscillibacter sp. | reverse complement strand
CGTCCGCCCCGGCCTCCTCCATGGCCCTGCCGATCTCCCGCATGAAGGTGTTCTTCCCCACCCCCGGCCCGCCCTTGAGGATCATCAGGTCAAAGGTCTCCTCCAGGTCCATGATCTCCGAAAAGAGATTCTGAAAGCCGCTGCCGCTGTTGGCCCCTAAAAAGAAATTGGTGATCTGTGCCATAGCGTTCCCTCCCGTTTGTTTTTCACAACAGGCTATGCGGTGACGGCCTGACCGGTCCGTGATTTTGGGAAAAGGCGCAAAAAAGCGCCCCGCAAGGGGCGCTTTCAGCGTGTCGAAAAACTCTTTTCGCCCCGCTGAGCAAGTTTTCAAAACTTTTGATTTGAAACGTGCGGGACAACCTTCCTGGTTTTCCCGCACACACTCTTTCCTCCCGCCGCGGGAAATTAGCCGCTTTTTTGACAGTCTCAAAGCGCCCCGCAAGGGGCGCTTTTCCCTTATAGAAAGATCTCGTTGTCCTTGGGCTCTTCAAAGGATGATTCCAGCATGGCCACATGGGACAAAAAGGCCGGATCGTCAAAATACTTGGCGTGCTTCGTGCATCTGCGCACGCAGGCGTGGCACTTGATGCAGATGCCGGGAACACAAAACACATCCTTCGGATCAATGGCTCCCATGGGACAAAGCCGGGCGCAGGCGCCGCAGTTCGTGCATTTGCCGGGATCAGTCCGCGGCTTGGCCTTCAGGAACTTCGCCGGCTGACCATCCTGCCCTTTGGGGATGTAATATGGGGCGTCAGCATCCCCGGGGATCTGGACCGGCGCCGGATCGCCCGTCAAGGAATTTACCTTGTCGCATACTGCGATACCGAAGTTTTTGACCTCTTGAAGATCACTCCAGTCCGGTCGTCCCTCTGCCAGCTTGTCGGTGAAGGCGTGTCGCCCCACAAAGGCCCCGGCGGCCACGGTCCGAAAGCCGGTCTCCGCCAGAACGGCCCCCAACTCCGCCAGGGCGTTGTCGTATGCCCGGTTTCCAAAGGTGACAACTGCCGCGGCCAGCGCCCCGTTCCCATGGAGCCGTGCCTTCAGGTCCGGCAGGAGCTTATTGGGCAGTTTTCCCGCATAGGTCGGCAGACCGATCACTGTAAAATCAGTTTCTGTAAAGTGGTATTCCTTTTC
>CAZFJB010000363.1:0-1151 GCA_964519775.1 uncultured Oscillibacter sp. | reverse complement strand
AAGCCTTGCACAGCAGTGCTTGGAAGGCTACCCAGCAGTTGGTAAGGATGAGGTCACCAGTTCGAATCTGGTCAGCAGCTCCAACATTAACCGCTTAAATCGGAAGATTTAGGCGGTTTTTGCCATATATTTGCAACTTTTAAAGCATCTAAGCAAAGCGGAGAAATGACCTCGTTGACGGTTTGGGGGCGATTTTGCAACTTTTTCGCAAATAATCAGCCCCCAAAGGCACGTCAATCCATTGGTGCGCAAGCCTTTCCGGGGTCGGGGGCTTGCAATTTTTTGCAATTTCTATGCTTTATGAGGCATACACGCTATTAATGACCGCCGCCGTTATGCTTACGTTGCGTTGGCGGCCTTTTACATAGTGCTTCAAGGTCATTGCGGATGTGGTATGCCCAGCGGTAGCCTGTGTTTCCTTGATGTCCTTCGTCTGGTCGTACAGGTCTGTGAGTACCGTTGCGCGGAAGCGCCGGGGAACGATAGCCCCTTCAAAATTTATCTCCCGAGCTATTCGCTCATTCATCCGTCGTACCTGTGTATAGGACAGCGGTTCTTTACCGCCGCAAACGAACTCGTCAGGCGCTCCGGGGGTCAGGTGTGCGAGGGCCGTTCCAGACAGCCCGATACTGCGCACACTGGCAGCCGTCTTTGTCTCCTTTGCCTCTGGCCTGTTCCGCTTCGGGTGTGTGACAGCACGGCGTATGTGAATCACTTTGGTTGATCGGATATACTCCTGAACACTTGACGAAAAACTGCTTCCAACCTATAATTTTATGAGAAACAACGAAATTGTAGTTAGGGGCAATCATGAAGCCAAGCAGGATCGCGATTTTGATCAAAACCGTGTCAATTGAATTTGGAAAGATGCCCACTTGACTGACCGATCAATTTGCTGCCGGAAACGCGGGAAAGGAATGAAAAAGGAGAAATTGCCATGAATAATGAGGAACTCAGGTTTTATCCCCAGCATCCCTCTGATCGGAAGACCCATCAGATCGAAACCACCGCGATGCCGGTCATGGAACAGGATGCCCCCTTTGATGTGAAAACGCTTTGCGGAGAGTTTGCCGCGGATGCAGATGGTTTTTTCGCGAAATATGTGGATCACCGCTTTGAGGTGACAGGCATTGCAAAGAAAGTTGGCCCGG
>CAZFJB010000362.1:0-1183 GCA_964519775.1 uncultured Oscillibacter sp. | reverse complement strand
TGGGCTCCAGCTCCTCGCCCAGCAGCTCGGCAAACTTGGCGGCGTGCTCGGCCTCTTCATAGGCGGCCTTCTCCCAGTACAGGCCGATCTCGGGATAGCCCTCACGATGGGCGATGCGGGCCATGCACAGATACATACCCACCTCGCTGCACTCGCCGTTGAAGTTGGCCATGAGCTGCTCGAAGATATACTTCTTGTCATCCTCGGAGATGTCGTCATTGTTCTTCACGGTCTTGGCGTAGATGCCGTACTCATGCTCGGCAGCCAGCTTCAGCTCACCCTTGACCTCTTCAAACTTGTCGCTGCCAACGTGGCACACGGGGCACTCGGCGGGAGCCTCGGGACCCTCATAGATATAGCCGCAAACTTTGCAGACCCACTTCTTCATAACAGTATCCTCCTTGAATTTCCTTATATTTTAAAGTTGATTTCCTTTTCCGATCTCGTTCGGTGATCATAGTATAGCAGAGATACAGGCTTCCAACAAGTTGCAAATGCAACTAAAACAGGAAGAATTTGGAAATAGCTATTCATAAGTAACCGGGATGCCATCGGCATCCCGGTTACGGGTCTCACATTTCCTTATTCCTCGGCACGGGCCTTGGCTTCGGCAATGGCTTTTTCCTGAGCCGCGGCGGGGCAGTCCTCATAGCGGACAAAGTGCAGCGTGAAGGTGCCTCTGGACTGGGTCATGGACCGCAGATCGATGGCATAGCTGCTCATCTCGCCCATGGGGACCTCGGCGGTGATGACCTGGTCGCCGTCGCCGGTGGGGTCCATGCCCATGATGCGGCCACGGCGCTTGTTCAGATCGCCCATGACATCGCCCATGTAGCTGTCAGGCACGGTGACCTTCAGCTCGCCCACAGGCTCCATCAGGCAGGGGCTGGCCTCGGGCAGAGCAGCCTTGAAGGCAAGCTGCGCCGCGGTCTTGAACGCGATTTCGGAGGAGTCCACAGGGTGATAGGAGCCATCGTACAGCACGGCCTTCAGATTCACCACCGGATAGCCGGCCAGAGGACCATGGACACAGGCTTCCCGCAAGCCCTTTTCCACCGCGGGGAAGTAGTTCTTGGGCACGGAGCCGCCGAAGACCTCCTCGGCGAAGATCAGGTCGTCCTGCTCGGTCTGGGGCTCGAAGCGGATCCACACGTCACCGAACTGGCCGCTGCCGCCGGTCTGC
>CAZFJB010000361.1:533-1224 GCA_964519775.1 uncultured Oscillibacter sp. | reverse complement strand
TTCTTTTGTCGGTGCAAAGCCCTGACCGAGCACGATTACCGCTTTGATTGCCTGTCCTCTGAGTGTATCCGGCACGCCGATAACACTACACTCTACAACTGCGGGATGCTCCATCAGAACATTTTCCACCTCGTAAGGACCTACACGGAAACCGCCTGTTTTGATAATATCATCAAAACGACCGTGGAACCAATACCGCCCGTTTTCGTCCATATATGCGGCGTCTCCCGTGTGATACACACCGTCACGCCACACGTAGTTGTATTGCTCCTCATTGTCAAGATAAGCGGCGAACACACCGGTTTGCTTGCACGGCTGCTCGGGAATGATAACAATTTCTCCGATTTCGTTCACCCCTACAGCTTCCCCTTGCTTATTGCGAAGTTCAATGTTATAAAATGGAGACGGCACACCCATAGAGCCTTCAACAGCCGGCATTCCTTTGAAATTTGCGAGTAATAAGGTAGTTTCGGTTTGACCGTAGCCTTCGCAAAGTTCCAATCCCGTGCGTTCGGTAAATTTGCGAAACACTTCAGGCGCCAGCATTTCGCCCGCCGTAGACGCGTGCTTTAACGTCGGCATATCGGGAATGCCTTTACGAACAAGATAGCGATATACCGTAGGCGGTGCGCAAAAAGAGGTTACACCGTATTTATTGATGATATAGGTGAGCTGTTTCGGATCAAAGTTA
>CAZFJB010000361.1:0-523 GCA_964519775.1 uncultured Oscillibacter sp. | reverse complement strand
AAAGTTATCAAAATCATAGACCATAACGGCACTGCCCACAAGCCATTGACCGTAAAGCTTCCCCCAGGATGCTTTTGCCCAGCCCGTTTCGGCAACGGTAAAATGCAAGCCGTCATCCTCCGCCTGCTGCCAGTATTTTGCAGTAGCGATATGTGCAAGAGGATAACTGTGTTCGTGAATTACGCCCTTTGGATATCCGGTGGTGCCGGATGTAAAATACAGTATCATAGGATCGGTTGCCCTTGTAGAAACACGAGCCAGTCCTTCGCTTGCCGATTGCATTGCCGAAGTGATGTTTTCAAAGCCCTCTACATCAGCCTGTACACACCAAAGCTTTGCTGTCATATCCGACTGTTTTAACGCCTTGAGAAGCTTTTCGGGAACTTCATCCTGCGAGGTGCAGACGATCGCTTTCACCTTGGATGCCTTAATGCGGTAAACAAGGTCGCTGACCGTCAGCATATGTGTAGCGGGAATCATTACTGCCCCCAGTTTGTGCAGAGCCACTGCTGCAAACCAATAT
>CAZFJB010000360.1:0-1225 GCA_964519775.1 uncultured Oscillibacter sp. | reverse complement strand
CGGTACTGAATACCTTAAGCTTGCTCGTTACTATAACTCGCCGGACCGTTCTACAAAAAGTACGCCATCACGCATTAACGCGCTCTGACTGCTTGTAAGCACAAGGTTTCAGGTTCTCTTTCACTCCCCTCCCGGGGTCCTTTTCACCTTTCCCTCACGGTACTGCTCCTCTATCGGTCATCAGGTAGTATTTAGGCTTGGAGGGTGGTCCCCCCGGTTTCCCACAGGGTTTCACGTGTCCTGCGGTACTCTGGATCCAGCTTAACACTCATCACTTTTCGCCTACGGGGTTCTCACCCTCTGTGACCGGCCTTCCCAGACCGTTCGGCTAAGTTAGTGTGTCGTATAGCTGTCCGCAACCCCGAAGAATAAATCCTTCGGTTTGGCCTCTTCCGCGTTCGCTCGCCACTACTTGCGGAATCTCGGTTGATGTCTTTTCCTCGCCCTACTTAGATGTTTCAGTTCAGGCGGTTCCCTTCCTACACCTATTTGATTCAATGCAGGATGACTGGATATTGTCCAGCCGGGTTGCCCCATTCGGAGATCTGCGGGTCACGGGATATTTGCTCCTCACCGCAGCTTATCGCAGCTTGTCACGTCCTTCGTCGGCTCCTGATGCCAAGGCATTCCCCTTGCGCTCTTATTAGCTTGACCAATCGAAAACTTGCTCTCGCTCGTTCTCGTTTGTGAATTATGCAGGCAATTTTTTGAGAAATTGTAATTTTACCCGAACATCTAACGATGTTCCACAATTAAAATTAACGCTTCCGTGTCTTTTCAGACACAGAACCTCTCTGTTGCCTTACTTCACTTTGTTGCATTGTTCAGTTTTCAAGGTACACTTTCCGGCTCCGATTGAAACCAGATTGAAATACTCAATCCCTTGAATACTTCAATCTATCTTCAATTGGTGGAGATTAGCGGGATCGAACCGCTGACCTCCTGCTTGCAAGGCAGGCGCTCTCCCAGCTGAGCTAAACCCCCATCTTTAGGTTTGTGGTGGGCCCGAGTGGGCTCGAACCACCGACCTTACGATTATCAGTCGTACGCTCTAGCCAGCTGAGCTACGGGCCCATAACCACCAAGGACTTGCGCCCTCTAAATTAAACAACGTGAAATCCTCAGCTCCAGCGCTGACCAGGATGTTATCCAGAAGCCTTGGCTCCTGGAAGCTCTCCTTAGAAAGGAGGTGATCCAGCCGCTCGTTCTCGAACGGCTACCTTGT
>CAZFJB010000359.1:0-1228 GCA_964519775.1 uncultured Oscillibacter sp. | reverse complement strand
AAATCCCCCTGTCCGTTTTCGGACAGAGGGCGTAAATTACGCGGTACCACCTCTGGTTCGCCGTTTTCTCACGAAAACGACCTCAGGCCGTGCCATCACACGGCAGCGCGGTAACGGGCGCACCCGGAACACGCCTACTGCGCTCCACCGAGCGGTTCGGGTGCCAGCTCCGCGGTGTATTCCGGCGGCGTTCCTCTCCCCTTTCCACCACAACAGGGGCTCTCTTGGCAGGACCGATCCGCGTACTTCTCCGCTTCATCGCTGTAACGAGGCTCATTGTAGCGGATTTCCCGGGAAAAGTCAACCATTCGGCCAAAAAATTTAGCCGAATGGTTGACCGCCCTTTCTTTTTACGGCCGCCAGACGCCGAAGATCTTCACAAAGCGGATTGCTTTGTAGTCATAGGTGCTCAGCGGCCGGTTGTCGGCATCGTAACTGTGGGCCGCTACCAGAACGGTCTCCGGCGATGCCGGCTGCCCCACCGCCACCACCACCGGCGTGTGGCGGTAAACCTCCCCGTCAAAGGAAAGCTGGATCAGATCCCCGGGGCGCAGTTCCTCCAGCGTGCAGGGGCGGCCCGCCGGTCCCACGGACCGCTCCGCCCGGGTGAGAAAATTGTAGAGATAAGGCACGCCGGTCCAGGCCGGGGCCTTCTGGTCAGCGTCAATGTAGTACCAGCCAAACGTGGGCGTGAAATTCATGATCCCGCTGCCGGCGTAAATGCACTGGGAGGCAAAATTGGTGCAGTCGCCACCGATATTTTCGTAGTCATAAAAGGCGGGGTTCCGGCCATAGGCCCAGCGGTGAGCGTAGACCACGGCGGCCCGCCGGTCATAAGCCGTCAGACGCAGCACAGGGCATCTCCCCTTTCTTGACAGTCTATGCGAAACGCGAAAAGGTGTGCGTGGAGATCCCACGCACACCTTTTTCCGTTATTTAATGACGATCTCAGCCGTGCTGTCAGTGATGGATGTCCAGCGGGGCTCCAGCCACACGCAGTCGCCGGTAAAACCCTTAAGGGCAAAGGTCTCAAAGTACAGCCCCGCCTCAATGGCCTGCCGCTCCCGTTCCTCGTGGGCGGCCAGCTCGTCGCCGGAGAGAGTGCCAAAGAACATGGGTACCGTGGTCATGCTCCGCTGGTCAATATCGTAAGCATTGTCGTCAGCGTCATAGAAGCTGCTGCCCCAGACCTGATAGTTAGTGTCCTCGCCCCAGCGCTTTTCGGCGC
>CAZFJB010000358.1:0-1262 GCA_964519775.1 uncultured Oscillibacter sp. | reverse complement strand
TGAAGGAGACCTTTGGCGGAGTGTCCGCTTCTTTGCGGGCTTCCTCCGGCGTCTGCCCGGCGAAGGGGCTGTCATTGACGGCCTTGTCCGCCCGGAGCAGGGCCTTCATGGCCTCGTCCTTCTCCTCCCGGGCCTTGCTGACACTTTTGCGCACTGTTTCCAGATTTACGATGGCACCCCGGAGACGGCCGATGGTATCGGCGTCCGGGATACGGTCCGTTTCCAGATCCAGCTCCAGCGCCCGGACCCGGCGGTCCGCCTCCTGGGCGTCGGCGGTGAACTGGGAGAGCTGGCGGCGCTTTTGCTGCGCCTCATACTGATCGTGCCGGGATAGCTCCTGAGTCAGGGCCTCCTGTGCCTGTGCCAGCGTTTCGGCCTGGGCCAGCGCGTCCCGCAGAAGGGACTGGACCTGTTGGGCCTCCTCCAACTGCCGTTGGATCCCGGCGCGCTCCGCCTCCAGCGCCGGAAGGTGGCCACTTTTGTTGAACCGGCGGCGGTTGAGCTGCTTTTTCAGAGCGTCATAGGCCTCCGTATAAGAAGTGTCTTCCTCGCCGGAGGAGATAAGGGCAGCTACCCGCCGCTCCAGACCGGCGTCCTGAGAGATGGCGAGGCCGCTTTGCCGAATAAAGGCGCTGCGCTCGAAGACCTCCCGACTGACACCCAGCAGGGCTTCCCCACAGTTGGCGCCGGTAAGGCCCTCTGCCGGGGTGCCGGTCCCGGCGTAGAGGGCTTGAAAGTCCGCCATGGGGGCCGTCTGCCGCCGGGTATTGCGGGTGATGACCAGCTCGGCGTCCTCTGTGACGCAATGGAGCCGCCCCGCCATGGGCGCCCCGTCCCAGGGGGCGTAGCGGTTCTTGTCGGCAATAAAGCCGGCCCGGTCCCTCTCCCGGCTGTTGATGCCGTAGAGCATGGCGGCCAGAAAGGCGCACCAGGTGGATTTGCCGGTCTCATTGGGGGCCTGGATGATATTCAGCCCCTTTTGCAGCCGCAGTGTTTCCTGCCGCAGGCGGCCAAAGGCGGCGGTCATGGATCGGATCAGCATGGTTCGTCCTCCGTATTGATCTGCATATTATAATAAGGATTATAGCACAGCGGGTCGGGATTGCACAGCGTATTTTTGAAGATTCTATTCGGATGGATATCCATTAGAAAAGCTAATGATAAAAATTAAAAAAGTAGTTGACAATCCGACATAATTTTGCTATGATAACTAAGCTGTTTGACGGCGATGAAGTGGAACTGAGAAGTACGAAAGAGTTTGA
>CAZFJB010000357.1:0-1271 GCA_964519775.1 uncultured Oscillibacter sp. | reverse complement strand
GTCCGCCTTCGGAAGTCTCCGCAGTGTCTCCGGGCGGCGGGTCGGGCTGCGCCGGGCCACCCGTATCCCCGCCGCAGGCGGTGAGACTCAGGATCAGCGCCAGTCCAAGCGCGCATAATTTTCGATTCATTGCGTTATGCCCAGGGGTCCTGGGCCGCCGGCATCCGAATACCGCTCAAAATACTGGAATACTCCCACAGGAACCACTCGCCTGTGGAGGGCTTGCGCCGCAGCTTTATGGGCCGGGTCGAATCCGCCCCCGCCGTTTTCAGGAACACACGCACATAGCCCTCCTCCACGTCCTGGGGTCTGGGATCGGGCAGCACATTCAGCGTGTAGGGCTGCCGGGGGGTATAGCTGTTCTCCGGCGTAGCCCCCTCGAAGTAGGCCAGAGGGAGATACTCCTTGCCCCGCAGGCGGTCCCGCAGGAACTGCGCGTCATAGGGCGTCATGGGCCGGGGACCCCGCAGCAGATCCATGGCTGCCACGCCGGCATCCTTGTCTTTTAAGTAAAGGTTCAGTGCGCAGAGAAAACCGGCGCAGACCTCCTCTGCTGTATTCCGGGGCAGGGCTTCAAATTCGGAAAGCGTTGCGGGAAGGGCATTGAGTGTTACAGTCACGGTATGTACCTCCTCTTATATAATTTTTACGGCTCTACTACCAGTCGGCCCTCCACCTGACGGTTCAGGTGGGGGTGGGTGGAGAGGTATTCCTCTACCACGGCGATGAGGGAGGTGGTCAGGACCCGGGACGCTCCGTTTTCCTCCGCCTCCTCCAGCGTGATGTTCAGGAAGGGCTTGAGATTGGTGTAATGATACTTCTGCATGGCCACGGAATAGAGCCGGTCGGCGTGAAGCGGCTCACCGTCCAGTGTCAGCTCCCGGAACCGCTGCGCGCCCCGCTCCCAGACCATACGCATCCCATGGGAGAACTGGTAGAACTCCGTGTGGTCACCGTCGCGGAACGCGTCTTCCCGCAGAACGTGGCGCAGCATCCGTTCCAACTGCGTGCCGGTGACGTGGAGCATATACACCGCGTCGTCATAGGGAAGACATTCCACCAGATCCGCGTAATGCACCACCGGGCCCATGGAGTAGCTCCTGATGGCGCCGGAACCCATGAGCATCAGATCGATGCCCAGGCTGTCCCGCATGATGTCGGCGATCAGGTCGCCCAGGGGCGTTTCCTGATTGCGGGCGGGATGCTCCAGCTTCCTGGCGAAGCGGGTGATGATCCGGTCATATTTTTCCGAGGTGGCCTGCTGATAGTGG
>CAZFJB010000356.1:0-1272 GCA_964519775.1 uncultured Oscillibacter sp. | reverse complement strand
CAGGTCCACGCAGGTCACGAAGCCGGCGATCACCACGATGAACATGGCGATACGGATCTTGTCGGGGATGATCTTGCGGATCGCCGCAATGATCATGTTGGACAGGGTCAGGATGATGGTAACAGCCACACCCATGCCGATGCCGTTAAAGAAGGAGGTGGTGATGGCCATGGTGGAGCACATGCCCAGCACCTGGACCAGCACGGGGTTCTGGGTCAGCAGACCCTCTTTGAATTGCGTACCGAGTTTCATAAGTCAGCGTCCCCCTTTCTTAGCCGATGGCGCCGGCGGCGGCCAGCGCGGTATTGACGCCGGTGGTGACGCCCTTGGTGGAAACCGTGGCGCCGGTGATGGCGTCCACATTGGTGCCGACATTCAAAGTACCGTCAGCGGCGGACTTGCCGATGAACTGATCCAGAACGCCGGTGCCATTGGTCAGGGGCTCGTTATCCATGACCTTGGAGCCGATGCCGGAGGTCTCGGCGTTGGTGATGATGGAAACGCCGGTGACAGCGCCTTCGGTGTCGATGCCCACCATCATGGAGATGGTGCCCTGAGAGCCGGAGGCGGAAACGCTGACAGCGTAGCCCACGGTCTGGCCGCCGGACTGCGCCGCGTAAACGGCGTCCAGCGTGCCGCCCTGGGCGGTGGCGGCGGCGGTCATATCATCGGAGAGATCCATGGGGTCAGAGAAGTCATCAGCGGTGATGACCTTCTGCATGGCGGCCACGGTCTTCTCCCAGGTGATGGCGGCGATCTTGTCCTTGGTGATGCTGTTGACATAGCCCAGCAGGCCCGCAACCACCACGCAGGTGAGGAACAGGGTGACCGTCAGCTTAATGATGTACTTGGGGTCCATATCGACCTTTTCTTTGGTCTTCACTTCGTTGCTCATTTCGCGGCTGCCTCCTTCTTGTCGGATTTCACCACGCCGAAACGGG
The DNA here is from genome assembly GCA_964519775.1 of uncultured Oscillibacter sp. Taxonomy (GTDB): domain Bacteria; phylum Bacillota; class Clostridia; order Oscillospirales; family Oscillospiraceae; genus Oscillibacter. Next base: position 331 of record CAZFJB010000356.1, on the reverse strand, counting down.
AGGGCTTGGTGTATTTGTCGATCAGCGCGGTGCAGCAGTTCATGACCATGATGGAGTAGCAAACGCCCTCATTGTAAGAACCGAAGTACCGGATGAACACGGTGAACAGGCCGCAGCCGATGCCGAAGATCAACTGGCCCTTCTTGGTGACAGGGGAGGTGGCGTAGTCAGTGGCCATGAAGAAGGCACCCAGGAACAGGCCGCCGCCGAAGACGCTGTAGAGCATATACTCCACGCCGGAACCGGCCTTGGGGAACAGGAAGGTCAGCACGGCCACGGTGGCGATGTAGGCCACGGGGGTCTGCCAGTTGATGACCTTGCGCCAGATCAG
>CAZFJB010000355.1:0-1298 GCA_964519775.1 uncultured Oscillibacter sp. | reverse complement strand
CCATCCAGATCTTCAAGATCCCCGGCGCCGGTCTGGAGGAGGTCATCGTGGGCGTCGTCGGTACGCTGCAATTCGATGTGTTTGAGTACCGCATGAAAAATGAGTACGGCGTGGACCTGCGGATGAGCAGCCTGCCCTATGACCATCTGCGGCGCATCGAGTCCATGGACTGTCACCCGGACGAGATCGTTCTCTGCACAGGCGCGGCGGTCCTTCAGGACTTCCGGGACAACTATCTGCTGGCCTTTGACGGCGAGTGGTCCGTTGGCTTCCTCACAAAGCACAACCCCGGCATGGTGCTGGCGGAGACCCTGTCTGTATAAATCTGAACCCCGGAACGCCGCCGCGCTCCGGGGTTTTTCTTGACAAAAACGTTTACCCGCGCTATGTTATGGATAACGAGGGGACACCCTTGATCTTGAAAGGAGTATTGCCATATGGGTTGTTTTTACTGTGACGAGCATCATGAGGGCCGGGAGGCCATTATGTTCAGGGTGGGGGAGATGAAGGCCGGCGTGCTGTATCTCTTCAAGGATCAGGCTCACAAGGGCCGCTGCGTGCTGGCGCTGAAGGACCACAAGAAGGAGCTGTGCGAGTGCGGTGACCAGGAGCGGACGGATTTCGCTGAGGATCTGGCCCGGGCTTCCGGCGCTGTCAAGGAGCTGTGGGGCTGCACGAAGCTGAACCTGGGCTCCTACGGCGACAGCAATCCCCATCTCCATTTCCATATCGTGCCCAAGTACGAGGGCGGCTTTGAGTTCGGCGGCAGCTTTGTCATCACCAATCCCGAGCCGGTGTACCTGAAGGACGAGGAGTATCAGGAGATGATCGCGGCCCTGAAGAATAAGCTGGGGATCTGATCTTACCATAAAACACCCTCTATTATATATAGAGGGCGTTTTATTTGCGTCGTGACCTGTTTTTCGTGAAAATGGGCTTTGCGCATCGGACATATCGCTCCGGCGCGCGGAATACGGGACGCTGCCGCAGCATTTCCGTGCGGAGTGTCCCTCATATCCCCAGCGTGGAAACGACCCGGCGGGAGCCGGACCAGCACATTTACCGCCTTGCCGGGTGTTTTGCGGCACTGCCAAAATTTTTTTCAAAATTTCATGAAAAACAGAGAAAAAAGCCTTGACATTCGGCAGAATATCTTATATGATAATCAGGTCCGTGCGGAGGGTACGCCCTACCCACTGACAATGCGATGAACCGGGAGATTGCTCCGCAAGGAGGTAACTTCCGGGGAGTATGTCCGATAATCGGGCGGCTGAGAAATCCTGACGCTGCGTAGATCG
>CAZFJB010000354.1:0-1314 GCA_964519775.1 uncultured Oscillibacter sp. | reverse complement strand
CAGTACGCCTCCCGGTATATGGACGTGACCGTCTGGCGGGATGGGTATGAATACAAGCTCCACTTTGAGCGGGGCGAGATCGTGGGTGAGCTGGAAAAGACGCCCCTGCCCAAGTCTCAGGCCAAAAAGACCGGCACCCGCACCCGCTGGCTGCCGGATCTGGATGTGTTCACCGACATCGCCATCCCGGCGGAGTATTTCACCGATGTGCTGCGCCGCCAGGCGGTGGTGAACGAGGGCATCACATTCCATTTCCGAAACCAGCAGGAGGACGGCAAATTCGAGGAGCAGTCCTTTGTCTATGAGCACGGTATTCAGGACTATGCCGCGGAGCTGGCCGGCGAGGGCGCGCTGACCATGCCTGTTTTCTGGCAGGCGGAAAAGCGGGGCCGGGACCGGGCGGACAAGCCGGAGTATAAGGTCAAGCTCTCCGCCGCCTGCTGCTTTTCCAACCGGGTGCAGGTCATTGAGCATTACCACAACTCCTCCTGGCTGGAGCATGGCGGCGCGCCGGAAAAGGCGGCCAAAAGCGCCTTCGTCTCCGCTGTGGACAAGTATCTGCGGGAGCAGAACAAATATCAGAAAAACGAGAGCAAGATCACTTGGGCGGACATCGAGGACTGCCTGATCTTCGTCTCCAACAACTTCTCCACCCAGACCAGCTATGAAAACCAGACCAAGAAGTCCATCACCAACAAGTTCGTCCAGGAGGCCATGACGGAGTTTCTGCGGACGAATCTGGAGATCTATTTCATCGAAAACCACTTCGATGCCGAGAAGATCGCCGAGCAGGTGCTGGTGAACAAGCGCAGCCGGGAAAGCGCTGAAAAGCAGCGGCTGAACATCAAAAAGAAACTCTCCGGCAATATCGACATCTCCAACCGGGTGCAGAAATTCGTGGACTGCCGCTCCAAAGATGTGGACAAGCGTGAGATCTACATCGTGGAGGGCGACTCCGCCTTGGGCAGCGTCAAGCTCTCCCGGGACGCGGAGTATCAGGGCATCATGCCTGTCCGGGGCAAGATCTTAAACTGCCTGAAAGCCGACTACGCCCGCATTTTCAAAAGCGAGATCATCACCGACCTCATCCGGGTGCTGGGCTGCGGCGTGGAGATCCAGAATAAGCACGTCAAGGACCTGGCGGCCTTTGATCTCAATAATCTGCGGTGGAATAAAGTGGTCATCTGCACCGATGGCGACGTGGACGGCTTCCAGATCCGCACCCTGATTTTGACCATGCTCTACCGCCTGACCCCCACCCTCATTCGGGAGGGATATGTCTATATTGCGGAGACGCCCCTTTTTGAGATCAAC
>CAZFJB010000353.1:0-1314 GCA_964519775.1 uncultured Oscillibacter sp. | reverse complement strand
ACTCCTTGGGGCAAGCCCGCTCTGGGTTACAAGACCCGCAAGGGCAAGAATCCCACCAACAAGTTCATCGTCAAGCGGCGTAACGAGAAGTAAGGAGGCAAAGGTAATATGAGCAGATCTATTAAGAAAGGCCCTTATGTTGCCCCTGAGCTTCTTAAGCGCATCGAGGCAATGAACGAGAAGAACGAGAAGAAGGTCCTGAAGACCTGGAGCCGCAGCTCCACCATCTTCCCCGCCTTCGTCGGCCACACCATCGCTGTCCATGACGGCCGGAAGCATGTGCCCGTGTATGTCCAGGAGGACATGGTCGGTCACAAGCTGGGTGAGTTCGCTCCCACCCGCACCTTCCGCGGCCACACCAAGGATAAATAATTGAAGGAGGATGCTGAACATGGAAAATAAGACTGCGAAAGCGTATCTGCGCTATGTCCGCATCTCTCCCCGCAAGGTCCAGATCGTCTGCGATCTGATCCGCGGCAAGAATGTGGGCACGGCCATGGCTATCCTGGCCCAGACCCCCAAGGCTGCTTCCGAGCCCCTGATGAAGCTGCTGAAGTCCGCCGTTGCCAATGCTGAGAACAACTTTGGCATGGACCCCGCCAACCTGGTGGTGTCTGAGGTGTTCGCCACCCCCGGCCCCATCCTCAAGCGTATGATGCCCCGGGCTCAGGGCCGCGCTTACCGCATCAACAAGCGCACTTCTCACGTCACCATCGCTGTGACGGAAAAGGCATAAGAAAGGGAGGAGACAGTTTATGGGACAGAAAGTTAATCCCCATGGCCTGCGGGTCGGCGTCATCAAAGACTGGGATTCCCGTTGGTATGCCAGTGAAGAGAAGGTCGGCGACCTGATCGTCGAGGATCAGAAGATCCGCAAGTACCTCAAGAAGACCCTGTACGGTGCCGGCGTTCCCAAGATCGAGATCGAGCGCAGCAACGACACCGTCACCATCTATCTGCACTGCGCCCGTCCCGGTGTTGTCATCGGCAAGGGCGGCGAGCAGATCGAGCAGTACCGTCTGGCCGTTGAGAAGATGATCGGCAAGAAGGTCAAGCTGAACATCGTCGAGGTCCGCAACCCCGATATGGACGCGCAGCTTGCCGCCGAGAACATCGCTCAGCAGCTGGAAAAGCGTATCTCTCACCGCCGCGCTATGAAGAACACCATGGCCCGCGCCATGCGCGCCGGCGCCAAGGGTATCAAGATCTGCTGCTCCGGCCGTCTGGGCGGACGCGAGATCGCCGGTGTTGAGCACTATCACGAGGGCACCATCCCCCTGCAGACCATCCGTGCCGACATTGAGTACGGCTTCG
>CAZFJB010000352.1:0-1322 GCA_964519775.1 uncultured Oscillibacter sp. | reverse complement strand
AAGAAACAGAAAGAGGTATTTTTATGGCGGAACTCACCCCCATGATGAAGCAATATCTGGAGATCAAAAAGGACAACCCGGATTCCATTTTGTTCTTCCGCCTGGGTGATTTCTATGAGATGTTCGCCGATGACGCGAAGCTGGCATCCAAGGAGCTGGACCTGACCCTGACTTCCCGGGACCACGGTAAGCACGCCAAGCCGGAAGAGGAACGGATGCCCATGTGCGGCATTCCCTACCATGCCAGCGAGGCCTACATCGCCCGCCTCATCGCCAAGGGCTACAAGGTGGCCATCTGCGAGCAGATGGAGGACCCCGCCACAGCCAAGGGCATCGTCAAGCGGGACATCATCCGGGTGGTGACCCCCGGCACCGTCATCGATGCCGCGTGTCTGGACGACAAGGCCGGCAATTACCTCTGCGGCATTTATCTGGACAGCCAGGGGGGCGGCGTGGCCTTCTGCGACCTCTCTACCGGCAAGACCCACCTGACCGCCTTTTCCGGGAAAGATGCCCTGACCCACATCATCAACGAACTGGGTCGCTTCAGCCCTGCCGAGGCGATCTTAAGCGACGGCGCTTTCAGCGAAAAACGCCTGACCGATGTGCTGGGCGATAAATTCCACTGCCGCTTTGAAAACGGCGGCGAGCGCCGCTTCCGTCTGGCGGAGGCGGAAAAGCAGATCCGCTCCCAGTTTGGAGAGGCGGCGTTCCAGACCCTTCCCGCCGGGGAACCGGCGGCAGCCATGGCCCTGGGCGGCCTTCTGAGCTATCTCTATGAGACGCAGAAAACCGACCTCTCCCACATCAACGAGCTGGACTACTACCGGCAGGGCCGGTTCATGGAGTTGGACCTGGCGGCCCGGCGGAACCTGGAACTGACGGAGACGCTGCGAAATAAGGAGAAAAAAGGCAGCCTTCTGTGGGTGCTGGACAAGACCAAGACCCCCATGGGCGGCCGGATGCTGCGCAGCTGGCTGGAGCGGCCGTTGCTGTCGGTGACGGACATTGACCGGCGTTCCAGCGCCGTGGCAGCCTTGGTGGAGGATACCATCCGCAGGGAGGAACTGATCGCCGGCATGACCGGCCTTGGCGATATGGAGCGGCTCATCGGCCGCATTGTTTACGGTACGGCCGGCGGCCGGGATATGACCTCCCTGCGCGCCGCCATCGAAAAGCTGCCGGATCTGCGGGCGCAGCTTTCCGGCCTGAATGACCGCCGCCTCAGCGAGGTGACGGAAGCCCTGGACACCCTGGATGACATCGGCGGCGAGATCGCCGCCGCCATCTGCGACGAGCCGCCGTTTTCCGTCCGGGAGGGC
>CAZFJB010000351.1:0-1326 GCA_964519775.1 uncultured Oscillibacter sp. | reverse complement strand
GGTAAGGGTGGAAAGGCGAGGTAAGAGCTCACCCGATGGTGCGTGAAAGTATCCATCGCTGTAAACTCTATCCGGAGCAACACCGGTATGGGAGCAGGGGCTTCGGGCCCCAAGGCTTGCCCGGCCGCTCCCGGGGTGGCTTGAGCGTGCCGGCAACGGTACGTCGAGATAGATGACTGTCAAATACAGAACCCGGCTTATAGTTTTGCTCGCATTGACATAAAGGAAGCAGCGTAACCCGCTGCTTCCTTTTTCTTACTCTTTCATTTTGCGAACAAATGTGCTACACTGGATCTATACTGTTTGGAAAGGAGAACACGCCATGGACCGCATTATTTTTCACTGTGACCTGAACTGTTTTTACGCCTCCGTGGAGCTGCTCTCCCACCCGGATCTGCGGCAGGTGCCCACGGCGGTGTGCGGCGACCCCGCCTCCCGCCACGGGATCATCCTGGCCAAAAACGAGCCGGCCAAAAAATTCGGCGTCAAGACTGCCGAGACCATCTGGCAGGCTAAAAAGAAGTGCCCCGATCTGGTGCTTCTCCCCGCCCACCACGATCTCTACCGTGTCTATTCCCAAAAGGTCAACGCCATTTACGATGAATATACCGACCTGGCCGAATCCTTTGGCATCGACGAGAGCTGGCTGGACGTGACAAATACCCTTCACCTCTTCGGCGGGGACGCCAAAGCCCTGGCGGACACCATCCGGGAGCGGGTGAAGCGGGAGCTGGGGCTGACTCTGTCTGTAGGTGTCAGCTTCAACAAGGTGTTTGCCAAGCTGGGCAGCGACTATAAAAAGCCGGACGCCACCACCGTCATTTCCCGGGAAAACTGGCGGAAGATCGTCTGGCCCCTGCCGGTGGGGGATCTGCTGTATGTGGGCGGCGCGGCCCAAAAGCTGCTGGGGCAGTACGGCGTAAAAACCATCGGCCAGTTGGCCGGATGCAAGCGGGAAACGCTGGAGACTCTCATGGGCAAGCTGGGCGGCCAGCTCTATGACTATGCCAATGGCCTGGACACCGCCCCGGTCCGCCCCCGGGCGGACGTGGAGCCGGTGAAATCCGTAGGCAACGGCACCACGTTCCCGGAAAATCTCACCACCCGCGCCCAGGTACAGGCGGGCATCGCCATGCTGGCGGATTCTGTGGCCACCCGGCTGCGGCACGAGGGGCTGTACGCCGGTGGCGTGCAGGTCACGGTCCGGGACCCGGCTTTTCATGACCGTTCCCGGCAGCGGCAGCTCTCCTCCCCCACCCATCTGATCCGGGATCTGACCCGGACCGCCATGGACCTGACGGAGGAACTGTGGTCGCCGCCGAACCC
>CAZFJB010000350.1:0-1364 GCA_964519775.1 uncultured Oscillibacter sp. | reverse complement strand
TGCCAGTGCTGCTGGCTGATATTTATGGGCCTATTGGAACATCATCCCCTGCCGCCTATGACACCCTGCACGCCTTCTTTGCCGACACCAAAACCGGTCCGGCGGATTACGACGCCATTTTCACCGGCGACCTGGGAGAGCTGGGCCACGCCATCGTTACGGATTTTTTCCGCCGGGACGGCATCGACATGACGAAAAACTATTTTGACTGCGGGATGCTGCTCTATGACCGAAAAAAACAGGATATGCACGCCGGCGGCTCCGGCTGCGGCTGCTCGGCAGCGGTGTTCAACGGTTATATCCTCACCGGGCTGAGGCAAAAACGCTGGAAGCGCATCCTCTTCGCCCCCACCGGGGCGCTGCTCTCTCCCACCTCCAGCTTTCAGGGGGAAAGCATCCCCGGCATCTGTCACCTGGTGTGCGTCAGTGCGGAAAGGTAGGGATCCATGGAGTATTTAAAAGCGTTTCTCTGCGGCGGCATCCTCTGCGCCATCGGCCAGATCCTCATCGACCGGACCCAGCTCACCCCCGCCCGTATCCTGACGGGCTATGTGGTCTGCGGCGTTTTGCTCAGCGCTCTGGGACTCTATCAGCCCCTTGCCGACTGGGGCGGGGCCGGAGCCACCGTGCCCCTCACCGGCTTTGGTCATCTGCTGGCCAAGGGCGTAAAGGAGGCCGTGGCGGAGCGGGGCTGGCTGGGCGTCCTCACCGGGGGACTCACCGCCGCCTCCGGCGGCATCTCGGCGGCAGTGGTATTCGCCGTGGCCGCGGCGGCGATTTTCAAACCGGGGGATAAGCGATAAGGTGAATCGATGACAAATTGCGGAAAATTTCTGCAATTTGTCATCATTTTGTTCTTCCTTTCCGCCGAATGTCTGCTATACTGAGTGCAAACGACATTCGACAGAAAGGATCTGATGATCATGCGGCGTATTTTCGCCCTGTTTCTGGCACTGGCACTGGCATCTTCCCTGATCGCCTGCGGCCAAAAAAACTCCCACACGGACTATGACGATCCCGCCCAGCCGGATACAGTAGCCCCGGTGACCCCGGAGGAACCGGTGGAGGAGCAGCCCGTTGACCCGGAGCCGGAGCCTTACCTCATCTCCTCTCCCACCATCGACCGGGGGACTGCGGACGGTGTGACCTACGTCGCGTGGGACGGCATTGTGGAGCATCTCTTCTTCCACCCCATCGTGGCCTATCCGGAGTTGGCCTTTGACGGCGACAGTCAGGCCAACGGCATCGATGACTGGATGGTGACGGTGGACGAGTACAACAAGATCCTGCAAAGCGTCTACGACAACGACTACATTCTGGTAGACATTCAGGACGTGTGGAGCGAGGTCACGGACGAAAACGGC
>CAZFJB010000349.1:0-1368 GCA_964519775.1 uncultured Oscillibacter sp. | reverse complement strand
GGGAGTGGCGGGCGGACTCCTCCCCCGCCGCCAGCTTCTTCACGGCGGCGGGCTTTGCGTCGATATCCGGCAGTTGTTCGTAGATCGTGTCGATGCTGCCGTATTTCTGGATCAGGTCCATGGCGGTCTTTTCCCCCACCCCCGGCACGCCGGGGATGTTGTCAGACGCGTCACCCATCAATGCCTTCAGATCGATCATGTGGATAGGATCAAAGCCGTATTGCTCCCGGAAGGTCTCCGGAGTCATATCTTTCGTGGTGGTCTGGCCCATGCGGGTGGACACCAGCTTCACCTTGGTGTGGTCGGTGATGAGCTGTAAGGAGTCCTTGTCTCCCGTCACCGCCACGCAGTCCCAGCCGGTGGCCTCGCATTTCCGGGAGATGGTGCCGATCAGGTCATCAGCCTCCCAGCCCGCCATTTCATAGCGTGGGATGTTCAGCGCGTCCAGCACCTCTTTCAGTACCGGCACCTGCATCCGCAGCTCCTCCGGCATGGGTTTCCGGGTGGCCTTGTAAGCGGCATCGGCGGTATGGCGGAAGGTGGGGGCGTGAACGTCAAAGGTGACGCACAGAGCCTCCGGCTTTTCTTCCTCCTTCAAGCGCAGAAGGGTGGTGAGAAAGCCGAAAATAGCGTGGGTATACAGCCCCTCCCGGTTGGAGAGGGGGCGGATGCCGTAATAGGCCCGGTTGATGATGGAATTGCCGTCAATGACCATGCACTTCATGGAAAGACCTCCCTGGGGATCAAATGACATAGTTAAAAGTATTATACCCTATCCCATTCCATTTCGCAACGGATTTCCCCTGAAAACACAAACCTTCCCCTATTCGTTCCATTCCTCTGAAGATCCGGCGGAAATTTCGCCGCGTCTCTCTGGACAACCGGGGCGTTTTCCGTTATACTGCCTACAAGAACAGGCGGCATCACATTTGCTAATGCCACGCATTAGCATTTCAAATGTCAGAAAGGAGTCCTCCCATGACCGAGAGCTACACCGGAAGGATCAACCGCAAGCTGCTGAAAAAGCAGCGGATCATCGCGGCCGCCGCCGGGCGGGAGCCTGCCGACCTGGTGCTGAAAAACGCCTCCTTTGTCAACGTGTTTACCAATGCCCTCTCCACCATGGACATCGCCGTGGCAGAGGGGCTCATCGTGGGCATGGGCCGCTACAGCGGCAAAACGGAGGTAGACTGCACCGGCAAGATCGTCCTCCCCGGCTTTTTGGATGCCCACATCCATCTGGAAAGCGCCCTGGTGAGTCCCACGGAATTTGTCAAGGCGGTCCTGCCCCACGGCACCACCACTGTGGTGACCGATCCCCACGAGATCGCCAACGTCATGGGCACCGATGGCATTGAATATATGCTC
>CAZFJB010000348.1:0-1372 GCA_964519775.1 uncultured Oscillibacter sp. | reverse complement strand
GACGTATCACGCCCGGCTGTACGCGGCGGCGAAATACTGCTGCGAACACAAGGACTGCGACCTGGTGCAGTTGGTGAGCTTCGGCTGCGGCGTGGATGCCATCACCACCGATGAGACCCGAGAGATCCTACGCCAGGGCGGCAAGCTCTACACGCAGCTCAAGATCGATGAGATCACCAATCTGGGTGCGGTGCGCATCCGTCTGCGGAGCCTCTTTGCGGCGCTGGATGAACAGGAGAAGGCATAATGGAACAGACATACCCCCGGTTCACGCCGGAAATGAAAAAGACCCATAAAATTCTGATCCCCAACATGGCCCCGGTGCAGTTCCGCATCCTGGCGGCCAGCATGGAGAATCACGGCTATCAGGTGGAGCTGCTGGGCAACTGCGGCGAGCGGGTGGCGGAGTTGGGACTGAAATACGTTCATAACGACACCTGCTACCCGGCTCTGTTGGTCATCGGCCAGTTCCTGGACGCGCTGGACTCAGGCAAGTACGATCTGGACCACACCGCTCTGATCATCACCCAGACCGGCGGCGGATGCCGTGCCTCCAACTATATTTTCCTGCTGCGCAAGGCTCTGGAAAAGGCGGGCTATGGGCAGATCCCCGTGTTGAGCCTGAACTTCTCCGGCCTGGAGAAGGACAGCAGTATGCCCATGGACCTGAAGTTCATGCGTCAGGCCCTGGCCGCCATTTATTACGGCGATCTGCTGATGACCCTCCGTGCCCAAACGGAGCCCTATGAGCTGGAAAAGGGCGCGGCGGAGCGGCTGCAGAATAAGTGGCTGGACGTGCTCTGTGATGAAGTCCGAAACGGAAAAGGCTACTCCGGCCGGGAGATGCGCTCCACCATGCCCCGCATCGCGGAGGAGTTCGCCGCCATTTCCGTTGACCGTGTGCCGAAGGTAAAAGTCGGCGTTGTGGGTGAGATCTATGTGAAATACTCCCCCCTGGGCAACAACGACCTGGAAAAATTCCTGGCCTCTCAGGACTGCGAGGTGAATCTGCCGGGACTGATGGGCTTTGTGCAGTACTGTGCTTACAACATGGCGGAGACGGTCCGGCTCTACGGCGGCTCCCTGGTGGAAAAGACCGCTGCCGAGGCGGCCCTGGGCCTGATCGCCAGCATGGAAAAGGTCATCATCAAGACGCTGAAGGACCACGGCTACCACGCCCCTATGCCTTTCAGCGAGCTGATCCGCCTGCCGGAGGAGTCCCATACCATCGGTATGGGCTGCAAAATGGGCGAGGGCTGGCTGCTGACGGCGGAGATGCTGGAGCTGGTGCGCTCCGGGTATGAGAATATCGTCTGCGCCCAGCCCTTTGGCTGCCTGCCCAACCACATCTGCGGCAAGGGCATGGTCAACA
>CAZFJB010000347.1:0-1375 GCA_964519775.1 uncultured Oscillibacter sp. | reverse complement strand
TCAGCGTCAGCTTGCAGGCGCCCTGCTGGGGAGCGCACCAGCCGATGCCGTGGGTCAGGCCGCTGATGTCCTTGATCTCCTTGGCCTGCACCCATTTGCCCTCCTCGGGGATGGGGGCGGGACCGTGATACGCGCCCTTGGCGACGGGACACATATTCTGCACTTCGGTGGAATAAATCATATCCATTTTCCCTTTCTATCTGATTTTGCCGAATTTTGCCGGGGATTTTTCGACATTTTGCTGTTTTTCGTTTGATATTATAACGGTAAACGATTAACGTGTCAAGGGCGGCAGGCGGGATTTGCCATTAGAAAAATCAAGATGATCCGGCAGATCTTCCCCGGGGAGCGGAAAAGTGAGCGGAGAGATGAAAAAAGGTCCCGGCTCCTGACGGAGCCGGGACCAAAAGAGTTCCTTTTGAATTACAGCAGGCCGCTGGCAGAGAAGATGGAGGCAAACACCAGAGACACCACAGTCATCAGTTTGATGAGGATGTTGATGGAGGGACCGGAGGTATCCTTGAAGGGATCGCCCACGGTGTCGCCCACGACCGCGGCATGATGGGCCTCGCTGCCCTTGCCGCCGTGGTTGCCGTCCTCAATGTACTTCTTGGCGTTGTCCCAGGCGCCGCCGGCGTTGGACATGAAGATGGCCAGCAGCACGCCGGTGACCAGAGAACCGGCCAGCATACCGCCCAGAGCGCCGGTGCCCAGCAGCAGACCCACGGCCAGGGGGACCAGAACGGCCATGATGCCGGGGACCAGCATTTCCTTCAGAGCGGCGGTGGTGGAGATGGCCACGCAGGACTTGTAGTCGGGCTTGCCGGTGCCTTCCATGATGCCGGGGATGGTGCGGAACTGGCGGCGGACCTCTTCGATCATCTTGTAAGCGGCCTTGGACACGGAGTCCATGGTCAGAGCGGAGAAGACGAAAGGCAGCATACCGCCGATCAGCAGACCGATGGTGACACGGGAATCCAGAATGTCGATGCCGGTGGTGGAGATGCCCACAGCCTCAGCATAGCTGACGAACAGAGCCAGAGCGGTCAGAGCGGCGGAGCCGATGGCGAAGCCCTTGCCCATGGCAGCGGTGGTGTTGCCCACGGCGTCCAGCTTGTCGGTGATCTCACGGACCTTGGGATCCAGGCCGCTCATCTCGGCGATACCGCCGGCGTTGTCGGCGATGGGACCGTAAGCGTCCACGGCCACGGTGATACCGGTGGTGGAGAGCATACCAACAGCGGCCAGAGCGATGCCGTACAGGCCGGCGACCTTAAAGGAGACGAAAATGCCCACGCAGATCAGCAGGATGGGCACGCAGGTGGACATCATGCCCACGGCGATGCCGCTGATGATGGTGGTGGCGGGGCCGGTC
>CAZFJB010000346.1:0-1375 GCA_964519775.1 uncultured Oscillibacter sp. | reverse complement strand
TGGCAATGTCGCTGCCCAGGTTGGACTGGATCTGCATGGACTCCTCCGGCCCCATGAAGATACGGTGGCCGTCAATGTGGCTGGCAAAGGTGACGCCCTCCTCCTTGATCTTCCGCAGAGATGCCAGGGAGAAGACCTGGAACCCGCCGGAGTCCGTCAGGATGGGGCCGTCCCAATTCATGAACTTGTGCAGGCCGCCCATCTGGCGCACCACCTTGTCGCCGGGGCGCAGGTGGAGGTGATAGGTATTGCTCAGTTCGATCTGGCAGCCCACTTCCTTCAAGTCCTGGGCGCTGACGCCGCCCTTGATGGCCGCCTGGGTGCCGACGTTCATAAACACCGGCGTCTGCACCGTGCCGCCATGGGCGCAGGAAAATTCGCCCCGCCGGGCTCTTCCCTCTTGTTTTAAAACCTTGAACATGGTCACATTCCTTTTCATGTATTACAAGTTATCATTATAATATAGAAGCCGGAAATACGCAAGAGTCAGCTTTTCCTTTCCCTTTTTACTTTTCGACTGAAGAGTAAAGAGATCACACGCCTTGAAAGAAACTCAAAACCATTGTATAGTATAGAAAAAATGAACCATTTTTTGGCTTTTAACATCCGCATAAATACAGGCAGACTTGAATTTGACAAAGGAGCGCGATCGTATGAAAACAAGAAGAACAGTCAGGCTGATCAGCCTTGTAATGCTGATCGTGGCAGCAGTCTTTGTTTTCTGTGCCTTGTCAAACCCCACCCTTGGAAAGACGATCTATATCGGGAGTTTCGTATTCGGCGCGGAACAGTGGCGTTTTTGTTATAAAGTCTATGCGATCGTGATGGTGGGGTTGTTCGTGACTTCTTTCTTTGTGAAAGAAAAAAGAAAATAAATCATTATTTCAAAAGATGTAAAGCTCCGCCTGTTCAATGGCGGAGCTTTTTCCGCGTGATTTAACGCATGGATCTCGATCCATGCGCAGATCCGTCCAACGGGTAAAAGAGACCTTCCCTTCTTCCCCGATGGACAGAAAAATACCCCGGAAGAAGTTCTCCCGGGGTATTTCTTTGTGTAGATTAGGCCTTGCCGGCGCAGCCAAGGACATTGATCAGCTTGTGGCGGACCATTTCCTTGATGTTGGCACGGGCGGGCTTCAGGTACTCGCGGGGATCGAACTTGTCGGGATGCTCGTCCATGAACTGACGGATGGTGGCGGTCATAGCCAGACGCAGGTCAGAGTCGATGTTGATCTTGCACACGGACATACTGGAGGCCTTGCGGAGCTGCTCCTCGGGCACACCGATGGCGTTGGGCATCTTGCCGCCGTGCTCGTTGACCATCTTCACATAGTCCTGAGGGACGGAGGAAGAGCCGTGGAGCACGATGGGGAAG
>CAZFJB010000345.1:0-1388 GCA_964519775.1 uncultured Oscillibacter sp. | reverse complement strand
GCGGCCATCTCTGTGACCACCAAGATCATGATGGTGCCCTTCTCCATCTTCCTGGGCTTTGGCCAGGGCGTGCAGCCCATCTGCGGCTTCAACTGGGGCGCGCGGCAGTATCACCGGGTGAAGGAATGTTTCCGCACGGCGTCTCTCATCAGTTTGATCTTGCCGGTGGTGCTGGCCGTGGGGCTGATGACCTTTGCCGAGCCCATCATCTGCCTGTTTGCCGAGGCGGACCCGGAGCTGGTGAGCATCGGTAAGCTGTGCCTTTTGTGCCAGTGCATCGCCTTGCCCATCCACGCCTGGGGCGTGGTGGTGAACATGGTGTGCGCCGGACTGGGCAAGGCCAGGAAGGCCTTTGTCATGAGCATTTCCCGGCAGGGCATCTTCTTTTTCCCCATGGTGTGGCTGCTGCCCCGGCTGTTTGACGCCGCCGGCGTGGCCTGTGCCCAGGGGGCGGCGGACCTGCTGACGGCCTTTATGGCGGTGCCCATCGCCATTCAGATCCACCGGGAGCTGGATGCCCGGCAGGCAGAGCTGGAAGCCGAGAAATGAAAAATCAATAACCTAACAATAAAAAGAACGGGCGTGGCTGTATTTGAAATGCAGCCACGCCCGTTAACTTAAAGTGTTCTGTGACGGGAAGGAAGAAGATAAAACCGGTGCGTGACCTGTAAGGTCACGCACCGGTTCTTTTTATTTCAGGGATGCCAGCGGATCAGACCCGCTTCCAGGAGGCGCCGTCCTTGGTGTCGATGATCTCGATGCCCTGGGCCTTCAGCTCGTCCCGGATGCGGTCAGCCTCGGCAAAGTTCTTGGCCTTCTTGGCCTCATACCGGGCCATGACCTGGGCGTCGATGGCGGGGTCGCCCTCACCGGTGACGGTGTAGCCGCAGTCGGCCTTGGCGGCCTGGGCCTTGGCGTTGGCCTCCCGCACGGCGGCAGCCTTCTCCAGCAGGGAAAGGCTCAGGACCTCGTCAAAGCTGCCGAGGATCGCCAGCTTGGTGGCGTCGTTGGTCTTGGCCTTCAGCACATCGTAGAGCGCGGTGACGCCCATGGAGGAGTTGAGGTCGTTGCCCATCTGCTGGAGGAACTTGTCCTTGTACTCCTGGAAGACAGCCTGGTCCACGTCTCCGGCAGGCGTCAGGGCCGCGATCTTGGCGATGAGCTTATTGAAAGCGCCCTGGGCATTGTCCAGATTCTCCCAGGAGAACACCAGGGCCTTGCGGTAATGGCTCTGGAGGCAGAAGAAGCGGTAGGCGATGGGGTCATAGCCCTTTTCTTCCAGCAGGGACACGGTGAGGAATTCCCCCTTGGACTTGCTCATCTTGCCGCTGGAGGTGTTCAGGTGGGCCACATGGAACCACTGGGGGCACCAGGGATGGCCCAGATAG
>CAZFJB010000344.1:0-1391 GCA_964519775.1 uncultured Oscillibacter sp. | reverse complement strand
AACCCGCATCCCCAGCTTGGAAGGCTGGTGCCCTGACCATTGTGCTACACCTGCGGGTGCCCTCCGTGGAAATGTCAGCTTGAACATGATACCATAGGACAGGCGCCCTGTCAAGCGGTTTTGGGGCAAAAATTCACGGTTTCTGAAGAAGAGCGGCGGACAGAAAAGCCCGGTAGAGCAGAAGCCCGTCAGCGCCGGGGGGCGAGAGCCGCTCCGGGTGCCACTGGACGGCGAGGATCGGCAGTGTTTGGTGCCGGAGGGCCTCGATGACGCCGTCCTCCGCCCATTGCAGCGCCTCCAGCCCGGACCCCAGGCGGCTCACCGCCTGATGGTGGGCGCTGTTGACGAGACACCTTTCGCCGTAGAGTTCCCGCAGGGGGGAGGGGGCGGAGGTGACTGTATGGAGGCGGTCCCGGCCATCGATTTGGCTGTGGCCCAGCAGATCCTGGGTCAGTGTTCCGCCAAAAAAGACGTTGATGACCTGCATCCCCCGGCAGACACCCAGGACGGGTCTGCCCCAGGCGGTGAAGCGCTCCAGCAGGGCCAGCTCCCGGCCGTCCCGCTCCGGGTCCACGCTTCGGCAAGCGGTGTCCGCCTGCCCGTAGCGCCAGGAGGCCACATCCCCGCCGCCGGGAAGGAGCAGGGCGTGACAGGTCTGAGGGTCGGCGTTAAAACAGGGGACGCCGCCGGAGCGGAGAATGGCACGGCTGTAGTTGCGGCAGACGGCGCTGTCGCCGGAGATGTAAACGCGGACCATTTGCGGACCTCCTTTTTCGGAAAACTGCCCCATTGTATGCGGCGCCGGGGGCGGAGGGGCCTGTTTCCGCTGCCGGTTTCCGGCGGAACCTTGCCTTGCGGCCACGGAAGGGGTATAATGACTGGGAATATACAGGGGCAATACGCCGGAAAGGAGCGCTGTATGGAGACCATTGGCCGCTTTGCGCCGTCCCCCAGTGGGCGGCTCCATTTGGGAAATCTGCTCTGCGCCCTGCTGGTGTGGCTCTCCGCACGGCAGAAGGGAGGCCGGGTGCTGCTGCGGGTAGAAGATCTGGATACCGCCCGGTGTCCCCGCCGGTACAGCGAACAGATGGAGCGGGATCTCCAGTGGCTGGGGCTGGACTGGGACATCGGCCCCGGAAAAGATGGGGGCACCGGCCCCTACTATCAGTCGGAGCGGACGGCCTATTACCAAACGCTTCTGGAAAAGTTGGAGGCAAGGGAACTGGTATACCCCTGCTTCTGCACCCGGGCGGAGCTCCACGCTGCCTCGGCTCCCCACCGGGAGGATGGGCAGACAGTCTATGCCGGGACTTGTCGGGATCTGACGGCAGAGGAGATCGCGGAAAAGAGCCGCCTCCGATCCCGACAAGTCCCGGCATAGACTGTCTGCC
>CAZFJB010000343.1:0-1393 GCA_964519775.1 uncultured Oscillibacter sp. | reverse complement strand
CAGCGAGACGCCTTAGAACGTTCATAAAAACTTTACTTGTAACCGACCGGCGAAGCGGGTACAATACAGCTATCAAAATAAACAGGCGGCAGGGAGGCGTGACATGGCGAATTTGCTGGATTATTTGGACTGGCGGGGCGATCTGACTCTGGACCAGTCCCCCTTCAACGAGGTGGACAATCTGATTCTGGCGGAGCTCTCCTTCGTGGATTTTACGGGTATCATCCCCGGACCCGGAGAGGGGGACAGTGTGCCGCTGGAGCAGGCGGCCGCGGCCTATTTTGAAAAGAACGCTGGGCGGCCCATTGAGATGGGCGTTCTGGTGCCCAGCCAGATCCCGGAGATGCTGCGCCGCATGGCAGCCGCTCCCCGCTTCCGGGACATGAAGCTCAGCGGCTTTGTGGACCATCTGGACACGGAGAAGGCGGAGCAGTTCGCGGCGCTGAGCATCCAGTGTGGAGACGGGGCGGTGTATCTGGCCTTCCGGGGCACAGATGACACCCTGGCGGGCTGGAAGGAGGACTTCTACCTTAGCTGTATGCGGGAGGTCCCGGCCCAGAAAAAGGCGGTGGAATACACGGCGGCCATGGCCCGGCAGCATCCCCGGATGAAGCTGCGGCTGGGCGGCCACTCCAAGGGGGGAAATCTGGCGGTCTGGGCGGGCGTTTTCTGCCCGGCGGCGGTGCAGCGGCGCGTCCAGTCGGTGTGGTCTAACGACGGCCCCGGTTTTCATGAGGATATTCTGTCCCTGCCTCAGCACATTCGGATAGCGGACCGCATCCACACCATCGTGCCCAAATCCTCCGTGGTGGGGATGCTGCTGGAGCATGAGGAGGACTACACCGTGGTGGACAGCAGCCAGCAGGGCCTCATGCAGCACGATGGCTTTTCCTGGTGCGTAAAAGGCCCCGGCTTCGTCCACCTCCACAGTGTCACCCGTCAGGCTCAGTTGACTGACCAGGAGCTGCGGGGCTGGGTCCAGACGCTGCCTATCCCCCAGCGGGAGCAGTTTATCGACAGTGTGTTCCAGGTGCTGGAGGCTTCCGGCGCCAAAACACTGACGGACCTGAAGGCGGAGAGCTTCAAGGCGGCGGGGGCCATGGTCAAGGCCCTGAAGGATCTGGACAAGGAGAGCCGGGAGGCTTTGCTGAAATTCGTCCATATCCTGTTTATGAGCAATCTCCGCATGACGCTGGAGGGCTTGCAGGAGGAGACAGAACTGCTGCTCTCCGCCAGAAAAACGGCGGCAGGCAGGAAGAGCGAGCGGGCAAAGCCCGCCGCTAAGGGTAAAAAGACCAGCACCTGACAGACAACGATCAAAAGTCCTGCGTTTCCATGGGAAACGCAGGACTTTTTTTGAAATAGGCAGCTAAAGATCACTTGCTGCGCCGCA
>CAZFJB010000342.1:0-1413 GCA_964519775.1 uncultured Oscillibacter sp. | reverse complement strand
GGGCAAAATCGTCCTCCATGCTGGTGATCTGTTCAACCTTTTTATCCTGTGCCATTCTCTTTCCCTCAACTTTATCCTGAAATGTAATAAATCATCCTGTTTATACGGTTTTTTCCGAACTCTTATTGTATCGTTTTCCCGCGAAAATGTCAATCTTCATTTCTCGCCCGCGCCTACCCGCAAAAAGGGGCTTATCCCAGGATCAGCGCGATGACAAGGCCCAGGATCGCCCCGCAGCTCACCTGCATGGGCGTGTGGCCCAGAAATTCCTTCAGCTTGACGTCCGGTGTCTTCTCGCTGCTGAGCATCTCCAGCAGCTCGTTGATGATCTGCGCGTGCTTGCCCGCCTCCATGCGCACGCCCATGGCATCGTGCATCACGATGATAGCCATCACCACGCTGACAGCGAACACGGCGGAATCCAGTCCGTATTCTATCCCGGCAGTCACCGCCAGGGCGGATACGGTGGCGGAATGACCGCTGGGCATCCCGCCGTCTCCCAGCAGACGGTTCCAGTCAATGGTGCGGTTCACCACAAGATAGATCATGAATTTCAGGATCTGGGCTGTGGTCCAGGCCGCCAGGGCGTTGATCAAAAGATGATTATTGAAAAGATCCAGCAGCATAGAGCGCCTCCTTTTGACTTCTGCCCCCTACTATACACTATCCGTAAAAGCCGTGTCAATTTTTCCCGTGAAAGTCTCCCCCTTTGACAGCCGTGGTATACTGGTCCTATGAGAGAGTACACATTGATCCGCTCCCGCCGAAAGTCCCTGGCGCTGGAGCTGACACGGGAAGGGCAATTACTGGTGCGTGCGCCCATGGATCTTTCAAAGAGCCGGATCGACGCGTTTGTCACCGCTCACGAAAACTGGATCACCCTCCATCTGGAAAAACTGGCCCAGCAGCCCGCCATCCCCACCCCCACGCCGGAGGAAACGGCGGCACTGATGGCCCGGGCCCGGGCCGTTCTGCCGGAACGGGTGGCCTATTGGAGCCAGCGTCTGGACCTTCACCCCACCGGCGTAAAGATCACAACGGCGAAAAAGCGCTACGGAAGCTGTAATAGCCATGGCGGACTTTGCTTTTCCTGCTACCTGATGCGCTGCCCGGAGAAGGCCATCGACCTGGTGGTGGTCCATGAGCTGTGCCATCTCCGGGAGATGAACCACGGCCCCGCTTTTTACGCCCTTTTGGAGCGTGCCCTCCCCGACTGGCGCTCCCGCAAGGCCCTCCTCCGCTGAAAAAAGCGCCGGCAGATCTCTGCCGGCGCTTTTCTTGTATACAGAAAACCACTTTCAGCGCAGGCAAAAGCGTCACCTCCAAAAAAGAACACCACCCAATGGGTGGTGTTCTTTTTTGGAGGTGACACCCGGATTTGAACCGGGGAATGAGAGTTTTGCAGACTCTTGC
>CAZFJB010000341.1:0-1448 GCA_964519775.1 uncultured Oscillibacter sp. | reverse complement strand
GCCGGGACTCGTTGAGGATGATCCGCAATCCCCGCCGGACCTGCACGGGGTCCCGTTCCGGGTCCGCCAGCAGCGTTTCGCCCCAGCCGTTGATGGCCGTCAGCGGGGTGCGCAGTTCATGGGACACGGAGGAGATGAATTCCGAGCGCATTTTCTCGTTCCGACCGATCTTCATGGACATATCGTTGATATTGTCCACCAGTTCTCCCAGCTCGCCGCCGTATTTATTCTCCACAGTGAACCCATAGCTGCCCTGGGAGATGCGCTTGGCGGCGTCTGTCACCACCGCCACCGGCTCCACCACATTGTTGATGAAGATCAAATTGGCGCTCAGCACCATCAAAAAGCACAGCGCCGCCACCAGACACACCAGCAGCACCGTGAAGCGCACCTGGGCGTTCACCTGCCGCAGGGAGGTGACAAAGCGCATGACGCCCACCACCTTGCCGTTGACCGTCAGCGGGTGGGACACCGCCAGGATCTGCTCCCCGGTCTTTGGGTCCGCCCCCCGGAAGGAGCTGATCCTGTTCTGCTCCACCGCCCGGGCGATATCCTCCGTTCCCGGCCGGGTGCCCACCGTCAGATTGGACGTGGAGGATGCCTGGATACGGCCGGCGGAGGAGAGGAACTGCATCTCCACCCGCTCCTTGTCGGCATAGTCGGAGATGGCCTGGTTGGCCCGCTGGAGATACCCGGCGAAGCCCTGATCCATGAAGTAGTCGGTAAATGCCCCGGCCTGGGCCCGGGCCTGCCGCTCCAGACCGTCCAGCATCCCCTGGTAATAATAGTTGGAAATGCCCGCCGACACCACGGCGGTACTCAGGGCCAGCAGCAAAAACACCGGGATCACCGAGTTGGTGATCCAGCGCTGGCGGAGGCCCCGCATCCGCATGGCTTTCCGTTTTTGATCCCGCTCGGGCACAGGCCCCCTCCTTTCCCATTTTTGCTCCGCGAAAATGGGAGCCCTCTTTTTATTCTACTTGCGCGGCAGGAGTGAATCCCGCCTTGCGCCAAGGTTTTGCCCGTCGGCAAAACGCTTGTACGCGCCTGACGGCGCGCCCCGCCGTGCGGGGCCCCGCCATTTTTGCTCCGCGAAAATGGGAGCCCTCTTTTTATTCTACTTGCGCGGCAGGAGTGA
Source organism: uncultured Oscillibacter sp. (assembly GCA_964519775.1). Lineage (GTDB taxonomy): Bacteria > Bacillota > Clostridia > Oscillospirales > Oscillospiraceae > Oscillibacter. The sequence goes on along the minus strand of CAZFJB010000341.1, from coordinate 310 downwards.
ATCCCGCCTTGCGCCAAGGTTTTGCCCGTCGGCAAAACGCTTGTACGCGCCTGACGGCGCGCCCCGCCGTGCGGGGCCCCGCCATTTTTGCTCCGCGAAAATGGGAGCCCTCTTTTTATCTCACTTGTAAAGTCTTATGCTTCCCACTTGTAGCCGTAACCCCAGACGGTGGTGATAAACGTGGGATTCTGCACATTGTCCTCGATCTTCAGGCGGAGACGGCGGATGTTCACATCCACGATCTTCAGCTCACCAAAGTAGTCCCGGCCCCAGACCCGGTCCAGGATCTCCTCCCGGGAGAGGGCCTTGC
>CAZFJB010000340.1:0-1449 GCA_964519775.1 uncultured Oscillibacter sp. | reverse complement strand
CCACCAGCATCACCGTCATGGCGGAGGAGGACTGGATGGCGATGGTGATGCCCGCCCCCAACAGCAGACTTTTCACGGGGCTGGAGGTCATCCGCTTCAAAAGCCGCTCCAGTTTGCCGCCGGCCATCTTCTCCAGGCTTTTGGACATGACCGTCATGCCATAGAGAAAAAACGCCAGTCCGCCGCAGAGGGTGAAGAGGGAGAAAATATCCATATCCGTTTCCTTTCTGCCCGCCACGCGCGAGCCGAACACTAACCCAATTTTACCATTCTAAATTCTATGCTCTCATTATACACGGAAGCCGGTGAAAGATCCTATTGACAGAGAAAACAAAAAGAGCGGAAAAGCGGAGGGGAAACCGGGCTGTGTGCGCAAACGCAACCCCGCTGCCTCCGAGACGGGGACACAAATGGTTCGTTTTGTCCAGCAAAAGATGGAAGGTATAAGCTGAATTAATGGGAGACAAGGAAACACGCAAAAAAATCTCGTGAAATTTTACAAAGAAAAACGTTTTAGCCTATGCATCACGACAGTTTTTCCCGGTTGCGTGGAGAATAAGATTGAAAATCAAAAAAAAACGTGTTACTATTTGTCCTGGCAGATCGCCTCGGGTCACCGGGCGTGGTCTGAAAATTTTGAACAAGGAGAACAATGAAGAATGAAGAAGTTTCTTGCACTGACTCTGGCCATGCTGATGGCCCTGTCTCTGGTCGCCTGCGGTGGCAGCAAGACCGAGACTCCCGCTGCTGACAGCGGCAAGACTGAGGCTCCCGCTGAGACTCCCGCCGAGGGCGGCGATGTTGAGATCGCGGTGGTCCTGAAGACCCTGGCCTCCGAGTACTGGGGCTATGTGAAGAACGGCTGCGACGCCGCTGCCGCTGAGCTGGGCGTTAAGGTCACTGTTGTTGGCCCCGGCGCTGAGTCCGACATTGAGGGCCAGGTCTCCATGATCGAGCAGCAGATCGGCGCTGGCGTTGACGCCATCGTCTGCGCTCCCAACGATGCCGGCGCTGCCGGTGCTGCCCTGCAGGCCGCTCTGGATGCCGGTATGCCCGTTCTGGCCGTTGACACCAACGTTGGCATCGAGGGCCAGACCTCTTTCGTGGGCACCATGAACGACGAGGCTGCCTATCAGGGCGGTATCGAGGTCCTGGGGACCCTGGGCTCTGACGTGAAGGCCGTGGTCATCTATGGTCAGGAAGGCGACAACACCTCCAACCTGCGCCGCGCCGGTTATGAGAAGGCCTGCGCCGAGAAGGGCGTTGAGGTCCTGGCTGCCCTGTCCGGCCAGAACACCACCGACGGTGCCACCAAGACCATGGAAGATATGATCAGCTCCTTCGGCGATGAGATCGGCGTGGTCTTCTGCCACAACGACGATACCGCCATCGGCGCCATGAACGCTGCCAAGAACGCCGGCCTGACCGACATCACCATCGTTGGCTTCG
>CAZFJB010000339.1:0-1458 GCA_964519775.1 uncultured Oscillibacter sp. | reverse complement strand
GCATAACGATTCAGCGTCGAGGTCGATGCTCTCTGCGGAAATATCGTCTTCGTCTGACTCGGTGGCAACCGAAATTTCGCTGCCGTCTTCGGTTTGCTCTGAAGCTTCACCGCAGCTCTGCTCGGTCTCAGTGTCGATTGTCTCCGCTTCGGCACACTCCGTGTCGCAGCTGTCCTCACAGAGAGTGCAGGCATCCTCGCACTCAGCTGCGCCGTCGCAGCAAAGCTTTTTGATTTTATCAACTGTCTCGGAGACGGCGTCAGCGTCGAGCTCGGCATTTTGCGAAATGCAAAGCGGGAGCACAGCACTTCCCTGTCCAACTGCAAGCAGAATATCCGCAGCAGCCTTCGAGCTTATCATTCCGTCGGGTGCCGTTACGGCAACGACAACATCGCATATGCCTCCGTCAAAGGGGGCAACGTCGGCTGCTCTGCAGAGCTCGCTTCTCAGGCTCTCAAGCGCCTTCTCGCACATGCAGGGCGCCGAAATTCCAACCTTCTTATTCTCTGTCAAGGCGTGATTCCTCCTCAAGACATAATATTATTTTCGTCGCATAGATAAAGTATGCGGCTTTTTTTATTCAAACAGCCGAGCCCATGCTTGGGCTCGGCTGTGAAGTCAGCTTTTAGTGCGGAAGCTCAACGGAATAGTAGTAGTATGTTCTCATTCCGTCTCCGGTATCCGACACTGCCTCTCTCGGCGCGTCTCCGCTGGTTACTACAGCTACTATATTATCCTGAGTAGAGTAGTTTCTCGGGGAGCCTACAGCTGTACGGTTAGCGGGAAGCTGTGTGTCTGTTCCCTTGATCATCATTGTAACATCGGAGCAAAGCATTTTAAAGCTGTTGCCGCCGTCCTCGGACTGGTATACCTCAAGGTAAGCACCCTTTGCAGACTTGTAGGTATTGACAGCAATTACGAACAGGTCGCCGTTGGTGTTCTCAGCCATACCGAAGTGATAGCTGTTGTTCTTGGAATCCTTGAACTCGACGATATCGTTCTTGAGGCACTTGTAGTTATCACGAACGTCGTAGATAGCATGATATACTCTTGTCTTGCGGTCGATGTTTCTGTTCGACTGCGAGTAGATGATGTGAAGCTTTCCTGTGCTGTCAAGGAAGGTTGTACCGCCGGCGTAGTGCGATGCACCTGCCGTGTATACCTCCTCGCCCTTCGGATAGTCAGGCTCATAGGTACGGTCAACGAAGAAGCACTCTTCCTTGGTCATATCGGGAATAGCAAAGAGGTAAACCGTGTCGAAGCCGTAGCCGCCTGCCTTGAAGGTTACGCCGAGCAGCTTCTCGAGCTCATCTCTCGGAGGATGTCTCTCCGCAACGAAGAATACACCGCCGTTACCGTCGGGATATACGTGCTGATAGCCGCATCTCGACTCGATCTCTACAAGGTAGGGACCGCCGATCCACTCGTGCTTGTTGAGGTCATAGGTATACCAAGACC
>CAZFJB010000338.1:0-1459 GCA_964519775.1 uncultured Oscillibacter sp. | reverse complement strand
GATCTGCCCCTCGGTGATATAGCCGGTCAGGTCGGGGATGGGGTGGGTCTTGTCATCCTCCGGCATGGTCAGAATGGGGATCAGGGTGATGGAGCCGGGATTGCCCAGACGGCGGCCGGCCCGCTCATAGAGGGTAGCCAGGTCGGTGTAGAGATACCCAGGGAAGCCGCGGCGGCCGGGCACTTCCTTCTTGGCGGCGGAGACCTCACGGAGGGCCTCAGCGTAGTTGGTGATGTCGGTCATGATGACCAGCACCTGCATCCCCTTTTCAAAGGCCAGATACTCCGCGGCGGTCAGGGCCATACGGGGCGTGGAGATACGCTCCACCGCCGGATCATTGGCCAGGTTGGTGAACAGCACCGTCCGGTCGATGGCCCCGGTGCGCTGGAACTCGGAGACAAAGAACTCAGACTCCTCAAAAGTGATGCCGATGGCGGCAAACACCACAGCGAAATTGGAACCCTCGTCCCCCAGCACCTTGGCCTGGCGGGCGATCTGGGCCGCCAGATTGGCGTGGGGCAGACCGGAACCGGAGAAAATAGGCAGCTTCTGGCCGCGCACCAGGGTGTTCAGACCGTCAATGGTGGAAACACCGGTCTGGATGAACTCGTTGGGATAGTCACGGGCGGCGGGGTTCATGGGCAGGCCGTTGATGTCACGGTATTCCTCCGGCAGGATGTCGGGGCCGCCGTCAATGGGCTGGCCCATGCCGTTGAACACGCGGCCCAGCATATCGCCGGAGACGCCCAACTGCAGCGGATGGCCCAGGAAACGGACCTTGGCGTCCGCCAGGTTGATGCCGGCGGCAGACTCGAAGAGCTGGACCACGGCGGCATCGCCGTTGACCTCCAGCACCTTGCCCCGGCGGAGGGACCCGTCGTGGAGCTGGATCTCCACCAGCTCGTCATAGGTGACGTTCTCCACCATGCGGACCATCATCAGAGGGCCGCTGATCTCCTCAACAGTTTTGTATTCACGAATCATGCCTCTTCCCCTCCTTTGGCGGCAATGTCCGCGATCTGCCGCTCCATGTCGGCGGCGATGGTCTCATAGACCGCGGCGTACTCCTCTGCGGGCACGCTCTTGGCCCGGCCGATCTGCTCACGGGCCGGGATCTGAAACAGGTCCTGCACAGAGGCGCCCTTGGCAATGGCATCCCGGCACAGCACATCGTAACGCAGGATCATGCCCAGCAGCTTTTTCTGCCGCTCATAGTCAGAGAAGCTGTCCACATCCATAAAGGCGTTTTGCTGCAGGAAGTCCTCACGGACCATCCGGGCCACCTCCAGCGTCAACTGGTCGGCGGCGCCCAGGGCGTCCTTACCCACAAGCTGGACGATCTCGTTGAGGCTGGCCTCATTCTGCAGGATGCTCATGGCCTTGGTGCGGTCCTGCATGAACGTCTCTCCCAGGTTCTCGTCAAACCAGGGCTTCAGGGAATCCAGATACAGAGAATAGG
>CAZFJB010000337.1:0-1460 GCA_964519775.1 uncultured Oscillibacter sp. | reverse complement strand
CGCCGGAGAGCGCGCCGTCATAGGGCATACCCAGGCACTGGTTGTTGTCCTCGGGCGTGCCGACGACGATGGCGTCCACATAGATGCCGGGGATCTTCACCAGACGGGGGTCCAGCGTGCCGCCCTGGACGATCTTTTCCACCTGGACGATGACGATACCGCCGGAGTTCTTGGTGGCCTGGCACTGGGCAGTGACGTCCAGGGGGCCGATCTCACGGTGAACGGTGCAGTTGCCGTATTCATCGGCATAGGAGCCCCGGACCAGGCACACATTGATGGGGATGGGCTTGTAGAGCAGCCGCTCCTCACCCTCGATGTTCACCAGCTTCACCAGGTCTTCCTTGGTGCACTCGTTCAGCTTGCCGCCGCCGTTGCGGGGGTCAACGAAGGTGTAGAGGCCCACATGGGTGATGGTGCCGATGTTGTGGGCGGCGATGTCGCGGTACATATGGGTGATGACGCCCTGGGGCAGGTTGTAGGCTTCCAGCTTGTTGGCCAGGGCCAGCTCGCCCAGCTTGGCGGCACGGTCCCAGTGGCCGCCGACCACACGCTTGCACATACCCTCATGGCCGAAGTGGTCGCCGCCGGTGCCGTCCCGGTGACCCTGACCGGCCGCGAAGAACAGCGTCAGATCCCGGGGATGGCCGGTCTCCACGAACCGGTTTTCCAGAGCCTTGGTCAGTGCTTCAGGACAGGCGCAGCTAACGAAGCCGCCGGTGGAGACGGTGTCGCCGTCCTTGACCATCAGCGCCGCTTCCTCAGCGGTGATAACGCGTACTTTTTTCATGTCTCAAAAACCTCTTTATGTAAGATATTTTGAAATTCGCAGATTTTTTATGGAGCTTTTACTTGTTCTGGAAGTGCTTTTCCTTGCGCTTTTCCAGGAAGGCGCTCATGCCTTCCTTCTGGTCGGCGGTGGCGAAGCACATGGCGAACAGCTCGTTCTCCAGAGCGATGCCGTCGTCAATGTCCATCTGCATACCACGGTCGATGCAGGCCTTGGAATACTTGACAGCGATGGGAGCGTTGGCGGTGAAGGACTTGGCCATGGCGATGGCGCCGGGGATCAGCTCCTCGGGGGCGTACACAGCGTTGACTAGGCCGATCTCCTTGGCCTCGGCGGCGCCGATGACCTTGCCGGAGAAGATCAGCTCCTTGGCCTTGGCGGTGCCCACGCGGCGGGGCAGACGCTGGGTGCCGGAGAAGCCGGGGGTGATGCCCAGGCCCACTTCGGGCTGGCCGAACTTGGCGCCGCCCTTGCCCTCAGCGTTGGGGCCGGCAGCCAGGATGATGTCGCAGCACATGGCGATCTCGCAGCCGCCGCCCAGAGCGAAGCCGTTGACCGCGGCGATGGTGGGGATCTCCAGCTTTTCGATGCGGCGGAACAGAGCGCTGCCGCGCTGGCCCCACTTGCGGCCGCCGGCCACATCCAGAGGATACTGCTCGCCGATGTCGGCGCC
>CAZFJB010000336.1:0-1465 GCA_964519775.1 uncultured Oscillibacter sp. | reverse complement strand
GTGTGGCGTCTGGAGCGCCGCCCCGCTACCGAGGCCGCTTTGAACGACGCTGCCGAGGCCATCAAGAAGGCCAAGCGTCCCCTCATGATCTGCGGCGGCGGTGTCCGCTATTCTGAGGCGCATGACGAGTTCCGTGCCTTCGCCGAGGCCACCGGCATCCCCTTCGGTGAGACCCAGGCGGGCAAGAGCGCCATCGAGTGGACCCATCCCCTGAACCTGGGCGGCCTGGGCACCACCGGCTGCTCCGCCGCCAACGAGATCGCCCGCAAGGCGGACCTGGTCATCGGCGTGGGCACCCGCTATACCGACTTCACCACCGCCTCCCGCTGGCTGTTCAAGGACACCTGCAAGTTCGTCAACGTCAACGTCTCTGAGTTCCAGGCCCTGAAGCTGGACGCCATCCCCGTGGTGGCTGACGCCAAGGATGCTCTGCCTCGTCTGCTGGCCAAGCTGGACGGCTACAAGGCTCCCTACACCACCGAGGTCACCACAGCCCGTGAGAAGTGGCAGAAGGAGCTGGATCGTCTGGACAGCATCGTCTACTCCGACAAGAAGAGCTGGAAGCCTGAGATCAACGATGCCAACATCGGCTCCGTGAAGCGCTATGCTGAGGATCTGAAGGCCGACCTGTGCCAGACCACCGTTCTGGGCGCCATCAACCACATGATGAGCGAGGGCGACGTAGCCATCGGCGCCGCCGGCTCTCTGCCCGGCGATATGCAGCGTATGTGGCGTCCCACCGGCATCGACACCTATAACATGGAGTACGGCTACTCCACCATGGGCTATGAGATCGCCGGCGCTCTGGGCGTGAAGCTGGCCATCGGCGACAAGCGGGAAGTTTACGCCATGTGCGGTGACGGCAGCTTCAATATGCTCCACGGCGAGCTGGTGACTGCCATCATGGAGCGCAAGAAGATCAACATCTGCCTCTTCGACAACGCCTCCTTCGGCTGCATCAACAACCTGCAGGTTGGCCACGGCAACGAGACCCTGTGCACCGAGCTGCGCTATCGCAATAAGGACGGTCTCTTCGGCGACTTCCTGAACATCGACTACGCCAAGGTGGCGGAGGGCTACGGCTGCAAGTCCTATTCCATCCGCACCATGGAAGAGCTGGTGGCTGCCTTTGAGGATGCCAAGAAGGTCAAGAATCGTCCCGTCCTGTTCGACATCAAGGTCCTGCCTAAGACCATGACCGACGGTTATTCCTCCTGGTGGCGCGTGGGCGACACCGAGGTGTCTGAGCGTCCCGAGAACCTGGCTGCTTACGCCGACATGGTGGAGCACCTGAAGGACGCGCGGAAGTACTAAGACAATTTCAAGGGGGAGCAGGCTTACACCGTTGCGGCATTACGATTCCCGGCCCTGACAGGGCCGCCAATCGTGCCGCTTCCTCGAAACAGCCTTGCTTTATCCGCCACCGGCGGCGCTGCGGTTGCTTCCCTTCGACCTCCCCCATACC
>CAZFJB010000335.1:0-1470 GCA_964519775.1 uncultured Oscillibacter sp. | reverse complement strand
CATTGCTGAGGCTGATGGTGTTGGCCCCCTGCACCGGCCACTGGAGCCAGCGGCTTTCCGTTTCGCTGACGGCGTAAATGCCGTACCAGCCGGATTTGTCATCCCCGGCAAGCTGGGGCAGAAGGATGTGGCCCGGGCCGTCCTCACAAGACACGGTTTTCAGCGTGCCGGTGGCCAAGAGATAGTCCCGCTGCCGGGTAGTGCCGTCAGTATAGGTGACAGAGACGGTGAGGACGGCGCCGTCCAGCGCGTCCAGACTGTCGCGCGTGGCTGCCTCCGCGTCCGCTTCCCACGCGGCGGCCTCCACACCGGGGACCCAGAAACCGTACCAGCGTTGGCTGTCGTAGTTCTCTGCGACGCTGCTGCCCAGCGGGGGTGGGTGTGCCCCTTCCGGTTCCCAGTGGTAAAAACCGCCTCGGTCCAGCGTCAGGGAGATACTTTGGATCTGCTCCCCGGTGACCTGAAAAAGGCAGCCGGTGAAACAGCCCCGCTCCGGGGCCCAACTCATCCTTCCGGCGGTGCGGAAGGCCAGCCCGCCGTTGGCGTTGGGCAGCACCGTTTCGTCAAGGTCGGCGGCATAGGCCGTCAGGCCAAAGGTATACGTCAGATGGGGCAGGCTGTCCGGCAGATGCTCCCGCGGGCGGAGCCGCACAGACCCCACCACCAGCGCCAGAGCGCAGGCGGCGCACACTGCCGTTTTCCACACCCGGTCCCAGCGGTGCCGGGACGGCGCGGTCTGTCTGGCCGCGTCCAGCACCCGGTCATTCAGCCCCTCCGGAATACCAATATTCTCCATTAGATTTTGATACTTACGCTTCATCGTCATCGTCTCCCAATAATTCTCGCAGCCGTTGGCGTCCCCGGTGGAGTCGGGTGCGGACGGTGGCGGCGGGGATGCCCAGCAGATGGGCAATTTCCTCGGTGGAGTACCCTTCGCCGTAGTGCAGATGGATGGGGACACGCAGCTTTTCCGGCAGAGCGGCCACCGCCGCCCACAGCGCCCGGGCCTCATCGTCAGGGGCGGCCATGTCCGGCACCTCCTCCAGCGTCAGCACCGGCCGCCGCAGGCGGAAGCGGTGGAGATCGGCGCAGCGGTTCACCGTGGCGCGGATGAGCCACGCCTTCATCCGTTCCCCGTTCCAGCCCGCCGTCTCCTGCCGCCATAGCCGGAGAAACACCTCCTGATACACGTCCTCCGCGTCAGACACGTTTTGTGTCCGGCACAGGGCCAGGCGGTACACCGTGGTGCCATGGGCATCCATGGCACGATGCAGTTCCGCTTCTGTCATGGGATGCCTCCTTCCTCAGTGGTGGAACAAGTTCCCCCACTGAGGAAGGAGAGAGAACTTGTTCCAAGTTCTGTTTGATTGAAATCGTGCAGGGAACCCCTCCTGGGTTCCATCTCCGCGCTAAGAGCCGCCGCTTTGCGGCAGTTGCGCTCCGAAACGCCACTGAGGTGTCAGCCGCACA
>CAZFJB010000334.1:0-1494 GCA_964519775.1 uncultured Oscillibacter sp. | reverse complement strand
AAGTATGTCTGCCGCACCAAGCTGCTGAACCTGACCGACGTGGCCAACACCGAGAAGAAGGTCCCCCTGGAGTGGATCAACGCGGCTCACAACGGCGTGGAGAAGCCCTTCATCGACTATGTGCTGCCCCTGATCCAGGGCGAGCCCAAGCTGCCCAAGGAGGATTCTCTCCCCCGTTTCGCCAAGCTGAAGAAGGTCCTGGCGAAGTAAGGCAGACCCCTGCTTTCCACCAAACATTCAAAAGCTGCGGGAGCAATGCTCCCGCGGCTTTTTCTTCTCTCATCTACTTGTTCCGCTGGTAAATGGCCCACAGGCCCTTCATCAGCAGCGTCTTGTCGTATACGATGGGGTTCCGGCAGTATTTCACGATAAAGGGCGCGCTGCCGCCGGTGGCCGCCACGCTGAGCGTCTTCCCCGGAAATTCCGCCCGAATACGGTCGATGATGCCGTCCAGCATGGCGGCGGTACCGTAGACGATGCCGGAGCGCATACACTCCTCCGTGGTCTTGCCGATCAGCGTTTTCGGTGCCCGGAGGGAGATGGAAGGCAGTTGGGCCGCCTGACGGCTCAGCGCCTCCAGAGAAACATTGACGCCGGGCAGCAGCAGTCCTCCTTCATAGGTCCGCCCCTCAGAGATCACACCGATGGTGGTGGCAGTGCCCATATCGATGGTGACGATGGGCGGCTGGAACTGCTCCAGGGCCGCCACCGCGTCCGCCACGATGTCCGCTCCCACCTGGCTCTGCACCGCCAGGCGGATGTTCAGCCCCGTCTTCACGCCGGGGCCCACCACCATGGGCGGCTGCCCCAGCAGCCGGGTCAGGGCCTTGGCCGCCATAAAGTTCAGCGGCGGCACCACGCTGCACAGGATGGACGCCTTCACATCCCGGTAGTCATACTGATAAAGCTGGAAGAGATTCATCAGATCCACGCAGATCTGATCCGCGGTCTTTCGGGGGTCCGTATCCAGGGACGCCAAAAATCGCAGCGCCCCCTCCCGGTCAAACAGACCGATGGAAATGGTCGAGTTTCCAATATCCACCGCAAGCAGCATCATTCCCGCCCCTTTCTCCCAACTTTCCTACGCACATCTTACCATGACTTTTTCCTTCTTGCAAGGGCCCAGTCCACCGTCTTTTCCCTATCCCCGCCCCCATTCCCTGAAACAGCGGCGGGAGATCCCCCGCCGCTGCTTCACTTATATTTATAGGATGATGCAGATCAATCCGCCGCTGCCCTCGTTGATGATGCGGGTCAACGTCTCCTGTAATTTCTTCCGGGCGTCCTCCGGCATCCGGCGCAGCTTGGTCTGGAGATCATCGCTGACCACCTCGTGGAAGCTGCGGCCAAAGATGTTAGACTGCCAGATCTTGCTGGTGTCCCCCTCAAATTCCTGGAGCAGATAGTTCACCATATCCTCGGACTGCTTCTCGTTCCCCACAATGGGACTGACCGCTGTCTCAATATCCGCCCGGATCATATGGATACTAGGGG
>CAZFJB010000333.1:0-1500 GCA_964519775.1 uncultured Oscillibacter sp. | reverse complement strand
CCTGGCGGCGCATCACCGGATCCAGACCGTCCACCGGCTCATCCAGGATCAGATAGTCCGGCATAGAGGACAGGGCCAGCCAGAAGGCCGCCTGCTTCTGCATACCCTTGGAGAGGCGGCGGATAGGCCGCTTTTCGTCCAGGTTAAAGACTTCCCGCAGCTTTTCAAACCGCTCCGTGGAGAATTGGGGATAGAAGCCTTTGTAGAACTTCATCATGTCCCGGATATTGGCGGAATTAAAATAGTACCAGTCGTCGGGAATGGCGGCGATCTTCGCCTTCAGCGCCGCGTTTTCCCACACGTCCTCCCCGCCCAGCGTCACCGTACCGCTGTCCTGGCGGAAAATGCCGGTCAAATGCCGGATGATGGTGGACTTGCCGGCGCCGTTGGGCCCCACCAGTCCGTATACCGCCCCGGTGGGAACGCTGAGGGTGGCGTCGTTCAGGGCGGTGAAGCCGTCAAAGGTCTTGACGACGTTTTTCACTTCGATCATTGCTCATATACCTCCTTGATCAGCTTCACAGCGTCCTCCATGGTGACGCCCAGATACCGCAGCTCGCCCATCAGCTTGCAGAGATCGTCCTTCAGATTCTCCCGCCGGGCGGCGTCGGCGTCCGCCGTACCGCTGACAAAGCTGCCCTTTCCCGCTACAGAGTAAATATAGCCTTCCAGCTCCAGCTCGTTATACGCCCGCTGGATGGTATTGGGATTGATAGAGAGCTGGGTAGCCAGCGCCCGGACGGAGGGCAGCTTTTCATCCTGGGTCATCACCCCGGTGACGATCATCCGCCGCAGTCCGTCCTTGATCTGCTCATAAATGGGTCGGGAGTCCCGGTAGTTTAAGGTGATCAACCGTTCCTTCCCCCTTTCCTTGTTTTCATTTTCTTAATAGAATGGCTGCCAACAGGATCACCAGCAACGCCACGCCGGCGACGCTCAATAAAAACAGCAAACTCATAGTCTTTCTCCTCTCAGGGCAGCAACGCCACCCGCACCAGGACCACAGCCGCGAAGATCAGGCCCGCGATGGCCGCCAAACCCGCTAAACCAAACAGCATCATGTTTTGTCTCCTTTCCGTCCCGGTTTCAGGACCACACCCACGGTCAGCGCCGCCAGAGCCAGCAGCACCATGACCACCGCCAACACCTTCTTCAAAACTTTCATACGCGCCTCCGTGCCCCACGGCAAACTGTGTCATCTGTACTATGTGTGTTAGTACAGTTAGGCTATCATACTTGTGTTTTCCTGTCAACCCCTTTCCCAAAAAAATTTTTTTGGCGGTTTTGCGTCGTAACCTCCCGGCTTTTTTGAAAAAATCGGTTGTTTTTTCGCATTTTTCTCTTTACAACCGGACATTCCTATGGTAAACTGATTCGGCACGAAAACGTGCGGCTATCCCGAAACTTCGTTCGAGGAGGATTTCACCACTCCCAGACGCAGTTTGCGGGGAATATTTTGAAAGGTGGAAACACACTATGCTTCGTAAAGATCAGAAGACG
>CAZFJB010000332.1:0-1502 GCA_964519775.1 uncultured Oscillibacter sp. | reverse complement strand
GCGGCAAGTGCGTTCCCTGCCGGGAGGGCACCAAGCGGATGCTGGAGATCCTGGACCGCATCATCGCCAACAAGGGCACCATGGAGGACCTGGATATGCTGGAGGAGCTGGCGGACACCATCAGCTCCACGGCGCTGTGCGGTCTGGGACAGAGCGCCTGCAAGCCGGTCCAAAGCACACTGAAATATTTCCGCAACGAATATCTGGCCCATGTGGTGGATCATCACTGCCCCATCTGCAACCGGGAAAAGCCGCATCCCACCATTGACGCGGAACTGTGCAAAGGCTGCGGCAAGTGCCGCAAAAACTGCCCCATGGAGGCTATTTCCGGCGCCGTGAAGCAGGTCCACACCATCGATCCGGAAAAATGTGTCAACTGCGGCGCCTGCGTGGGCAACTGTCCCTTCGGCGCGATCATGGCGGCAAAGGAGGGCTAAGAGATGGCAAAGGGGATCATGTATATCGACGGCCAGAGAGTACCTTTTGATGGAGAGAAAAACGTTCTGGCAGTTATTCGCAAAGCGGGCATTGATATGCCCACCTTCTGTTACTATTCCGAGCTGTCCACCTTCGGCGCCTGTCGTATGTGCGTGGTGGAAGACGAGCGGGGCAAGATCGATGCCTCCTGCTCCATGGAACCCCGGGACGGCATGAAGATCCGCACCAACACCGCCCGCCTTTTAAAGCACCGGCGGACCATTCTTGAACTGATGCTGGCCTCTCACTGCCGGGACTGCACCACCTGCGAAAAGAGCGGCAGCTGCCGTCTGCAGGATCTGGCGCTGCAATTCGGCGTGCGGAAGGTCCGTTTTGAGGACACCCGCCCCCGCTATGAGCGGGACACCTCCTCCCCCGCCATCATGCGGGACCCCAACAAGTGCATCCTCTGCGGCGACTGTGTGCGCGTGTGCGAAGAGATGCAGGGCATGGGCATTTTGAACTTTGCCCATCGCGGCAGTGACCTTGTGGTCTCCCCAGCTTTTGACCGGAAACTCGCCGATACCAACTGCATCAGCTGCGGCCAGTGCGCTGCCGCCTGCCCCACCGGTGCCATCACCATCCGGGACGAGATCGGCACCGCGTGGAGCGTATTGTATGACACCCACAAGCGGGTGGTCTTTCAGATCGCGCCGGCAGTCCGTGTCGCTGTGGGCGAGGCTTTTGGTCTGGCTCCCGGTGTCAACGCCATTGACAAGCTGGTGACCGCATTGAAGATGATGGGCGCCGAAGAGGTCTACGACACCAACTTCGGCGCGGATATGACGGTCCTGGAAGAGTCCGCGGAGTTCCTGGCCCGTCTGAAGCGCGGCGGCCCCTTCCCCATGTTCACAAGCTGCTGCCCCGCGTGGATCAAATATCTGGAAAAGGAAAATCCCAAATACCTGAAAAACGTTTCCACCTGCAAATCTCCCATGGAAATGTTCGCCGCCGTTTTGAAGGATCAGTATGTCAAAAAGGACGAGCAGGACGGCCGCACCACCTTCCACATCGCCATCATGCCC
>CAZFJB010000331.1:0-1533 GCA_964519775.1 uncultured Oscillibacter sp. | reverse complement strand
GGGGATAGATGGTCAGGCAGTGCTGGGCGCCGATGGTGATATAAAACGTTTCCCCCAGGGCCTCCCGCATATTGGAGGGGATCACCAGCCGGCCCTTGGAGTCGATGGTATTATTGGATTTGCCCATCAATCTGGCCATTTCGGTGTCCCCCTTTCCCTACTTTTTGGGTCATCGTGGTCTTCCGTGGCACATCTATGCACACTTCCCCCACTTTTCCCCACCATGTACCCTGAGTATACGCAATTCCAAAAGGAATTGCAAGCATTTTTTTCCGACGCAAACCCCTGAGATCAGGCCATTTTTTGCCAAAAAGCAGAAAACTTCCGCATTTTCAAACGCTTGTTCGATTTTCGGGGTGCAGTTCACATAAATCAAAAAAGAAGTGCCGACACAAGATGTTGTGTCGGCACTTCTTTTTCAACCTATTTCCGCCTAAATATTGAATTTCAGTCCGCCATTCCTCGCATTTTTTCGGCGTTTTTCACAAAAATCAGCAGGAATTTCCCCCTGGGTCTTGTCAGCAGTCTCCCATTATGGTCAACCGGTCTTATCCTTCGTCGGTCCCGGTGGGATTTTTCTCCGCGTCCAGCTTGGCCCGCTGCTCCTGCAGCTTGGCGTTGGATGCCGCCCGGAAGGCAGAGCGGGACTGCTTCACCTCTGTCAGCGCCGCCTGAACAGCCTCTTCCGTCCGGGCCAGCGCGTCCTCGGCGTACTCATTGGCCACCTGGCAAAGCTGGCGGGCACGGTCCTCCGCGTCGGCAATGATCTTCCGGGCCTTTTCCTTGGCGGCGTAGAGCACCTCGCTGTCAGAGACCTTGCTCTTGGCCTCCAGATCTGCCTGACGCATCATGCGCTCCACGTCCCGCTTGGCCTCGTCCACAAATTTTTCCCGGGCGGCCAGCAGCTCCTGGGCCCGCTTGAGTTCCACGGGGAGCTGGCCGCGCAGCTCGTCCAGCAGATCCAGGATCTCATCCCGGTCCACCATGCTGATGTTCGGCTTCAGGGCCGGGGACTTGGCGTCCTCCACTCGCTCATACAGCATATCGATCAGTCGATTGACATCATGTTCAGCCATAGTGTACTCTCCTTTGTCGTTCTATGATAGCGTGCTCTCCGCTGAATGGCCGGTCGGCACGGCAGGTCTCCTTTTGCTTATACGCCCGTCCACTCCCGGATCAGGGGCAGCGTGGCCCTGGGCAGATAGCCCTCCAGGGGCTGGCGGTAACGGATCATCTCCCGGGCCACCGTGGAGCTGAGGTAAACGTGAGCCGGGTCCGCCGGCAGCAGCATGGTCTCCAGCCCGGGATGCAGGCTCCGGTTTACCATGGCCTGGGTGTATTCGCCGTCAAAATCCCCGGCGGTGCGGATGCCCCGCACGATGGCGGTGGCCTTCCGCTCCGCGGCATAGTCCGACAGCAACCCGTCATACAGCTCCGCCGTCACGTTGGGCACCTCCGCCACTGCCGCCCGGACCAGGGCCAGCTTTTGCTCCGGGGTGAACATCTGGCCCCGCTTCTCCGTGTTGGGGCTGA
>CAZFJB010000330.1:0-1540 GCA_964519775.1 uncultured Oscillibacter sp. | reverse complement strand
CCCCATCAGGAGCCGAAGAAAAAGAAGAAGGGCGAGCCTGAGAAGAAAATCAATTTGCAGATCACGGACGAGGGCGTCCTCGCCGTGGATAACTTCAATTTGGAGATCAAGGACAAGGAATTTATCGTCCTTGTCGGTCCCTCCGGCTGCGGCAAGTCCACCACACTGCGGATGGTGGCGGGTCTGGAGGACATCACCGGCGGCGAGCTGACCATCGGCGGCCAGGTGATGAACGACGTGGCTCCCAAGGACCGGGACATCGCCATGGTGTTCCAGAACTACGCCCTCTACCCCCACATGACCGTGCGGGAGAACATCGGTTTTCCCCTGAAGCTGCGGAAGGTGGACAAGGCGGAGATCAACAAGCGGGTGGATCAGGCGGCGGAGATCCTGGGCATCACCGAGTATCTGGACCGCAAGCCCAAGGCCCTCTCCGGCGGCCAGCGGCAGCGTGTGGCCATTGGCCGTGCCATCGTCCGGGAGCCGAAGGTGCTGCTGATGGATGAGCCCCTCTCTAACCTGGACGCCAAACTCCGCAACCAGATGCGGGCGGAGATCATCAAGCTGCGCCAGCGCATCAATACCACGTTTATCTACGTCACCCACGACCAGACGGAGGCTATGACGCTGGGCGACCGCATCGTCATCATGAAGGACGGCGTGATCCAGCAGATCGGCACCCCTCAGGAGGTCTTTGACCATCCTGCCAACCTGTTCGTCGCCGGCTTCATCGGGATGCCCCAGATGAACTTTTACGATGCCGAGCTGGTGCTGGAGGATGACCGGTACGCCGTGGTCCTGGACGGCGCGAAGGTCGTTCTCTCCGAAGAGAAGCAGGCCAATTTGAAGAAGAACGGCGTTCAGCCCGGGAAGATCACACTGTGGCCATTGGCCGTGCCATCGTCCGGGAGCCGAAGGTGCTGCTGATGGATGAGCCCCTCTCTAACCTGGACGCCAAACTCCGCAACCAGATGCGGGCGGAGATCATCAAGCTGCGCCAGCGCATCAATACCACGTTTATCTACGTCACCCACGACCAGACGGAGGCTATGACGCTGGGCGACCGCATCGTCATCATGAAGGACGGCGTGATCCAGCAGATCGGCACCCCTCAGGAGGTCTTTGACCATCCTGCCAACCTGTTCGTCGCCGGCTTCATCGGGATGCCCCAGATGAACTTTTACGATGCCGAGCTGGTGCTGGAGGATGACCGGTACGCCGTGGTCCTGGACGGCGCGAAGGTCGTTCTCTCCGAAGAGAAGCAGGCCAATTTGAAGAAGAACGGCGTTCAGCCCGGGAAGATCACACTGGGCGTGCGGCCGGAGCACCTGATCCTCAGCGGCGAGAACGCCATCCACGGCACCGTGGATGTCAGCGAGATGATGGGCAGCGCTGTGCATCTGCACGTCAGCGCCTGCGGCACGGACACCATTATGATCGTGCCCACCACGGAGATCGAAAGCACGGCCGCCTTTAAGATCGGCAGCCCCATCGCTTTCTCCTTCAGTGGGAATACCGCCCATCTTTTTGACCGGGAGAC
>CAZFJB010000329.1:0-1541 GCA_964519775.1 uncultured Oscillibacter sp. | reverse complement strand
TTCCGCATGATCTGCATAAGCTCATCGATCTCCTGGGGGGTCAGGACGGCGGTGGGCTCGTCAAAGATCAGGATCTCGTTGTCCCGGTAGAGCATCTTCAGGATCTCGGTGCGCTGCTGCATACCAACGGTGATGTCCTCAATAAAGGCGTCCGGGTCTACATGGAGGCCGTATTTTTCGCTCAGGGCCAGGACTTTCTCCCGGGCCTCTTTCTTTTGCAGAAAGCCGTGCTTCGTGGGCTCCACGCCCATGATGATATTGTCCAGCACGGAGAAGCACTCCACCAGCTTGAAGTGCTGATGGACCATGCCGATGCCAAGGGCGTTGGCGTCGTTGGGGTCCTTGATGGAGACCTCCTGCCCGTTCTTTTTGATCACGCCCTCCTCCGGCTGGTAAAGGCCGAAGAGAACACTCATCAGCGTGGATTTTCCTGCGCCGTTTTCGCCCAGCAGGGCATGGATCTCACCCTTTTTTAATTGCAGGGTGATGTCATCGTTGGCGACGATACCTGGGAACCGCTTGGTGATATGCAGCATTTCAATGGCATAGGGAGTTTCCAAGGTCGAACCGCCCTCCTTCCGTTTTTTTGGCCCGCCGCAAGCGTCAGCGCGGGGACGGAAACCAAGTTTCACTGCCGGAAAGGGGCCTGGGGCGGACCTGTCCGGCGCTGTATCCAGTATACTATACTTTCTGACAAAAGCAAAGGCAATTCTTTCGGAAAAGCATGGATTTTTCTCTGTTCGGGGGAAGAAACGAAGGTGCGGACAGGAAAAAAGAGGATGGGCTTTCGCCCATCCTCTTTTCAATTGGTTTGCCTGTGGGTCGGAAATTAACCCTTGATGGCGCCCTGCTCGTCCACGGTGATAACGGTGGCGAAATCAGCGGCGGCCTTGCCAATGTCGTTGGAGACGGTGATCTTGCCGTCGAACATATCCTTCACCATGGTCTTGTAGTCGTCCTGGGTGAAGGAGTCAGACCACTGGGTGCCCTCACCCATGGGGATCTGAACGTAGTTGGCCTCGGGATCGTCGCCGGAGACCAGGCCCAGAGTGGCGATCTTGCCAACGTAGTTATCCCAGTTGCCGTTGAGGATGACATCCTCCAGCGTATCGTAGGTGGTGGGATAGAGGCCCTTCATAGCGGAGGTGACGGTCATGCCTTCCGCCTCGGCATAGTTGGCGATGACACCGGCCTGATCCACGTCCACGCCGATGACCTTGGCGCCCACCTTCTTGGCGGCGTCCACAGCGGAGGTGTAGATACCGCCGCCGCAGGCGAAGACAACCTCGGTGCCGCCGGCATACCAGGTATCCATCACGGCGGTGATCTCAGCGTCGCCGAAGAACTGGCCGCCATAGATGTAGCTCACGTTCACATCGGTGAGGCCCATATCGGCGGCAGCGGCGTCAGCGCCCTGGACGAAACCGTAACCATAGCGGACAACGGCGGGAACAGCCATGCCGCCCAGGAAGCCCAGCTCCTTGTAGCCCAGCTTCACAGCGGCGTAGCCGGCCATGTAGCCGCAGAGCTCTTCCTGATAG
>CAZFJB010000328.1:0-1547 GCA_964519775.1 uncultured Oscillibacter sp. | reverse complement strand
GATGACGCTGTACAGCGAGGTGCTGCGGGAGCATCAGAAACTGCAAAGGAAGTGAGCGTATGCGGCTGTTAGTATCCGGCTGTTTGCTGGGGCTTTGCTGCCGGTATGACGGGGCGTCCAAGGCGCACCCGGAGGTCCTGTGCCTGAAAGAGAAGTATGAGCTGGTGCCGGTCTGCCCGGAGCAGTTGGGTGGTCTGCCCACGCCCCGCCCGCCTGCGGAGCGGCAGGGGGACCGGGTCGTGGCTCGGTCCGGCGCGGATGTGACGCAGCAGTACCGACGGGGTGCGGAGGAGGCGTTGCGGCTGTGCCGCCTGCTGAACTGTGACGCGGCGGTGCTGAAGGAGCGGAGCCCCTCCTGCGGCTGTGGCAAGGTCTACAATGGGAACTTTTCCGGGACGCTGGTCCCGGGGGACGGCGTGACGGCGGAGCTGCTGAAGGCGCAGGGCATCCCGGTATATGGGGAGTCCCAACTGGGAGAACTGCTGAAATAAGAGAATGGCGGCGGAGGGAACTCCGCCGCTTTTGCTGTCCGTGGAACGGTGGCTTCGCTGGGAGCAGAACGTAAATATGCTGTAAATTCCGGCCGCATTGCCTTGCAAGCGGCGGGTGGACGTGATACCATAGAAACAATAGATGGAATGAGGTAGAAGGGTATGTTGCTTGCGATTGATGTGGGAAACTCCACGATCGATGTGGGGATGTTTGAGGAGAAAGGACAGCTGCGGTTTCTGGCGTCTCTGGAAAGTGACCGACGCAAGACATCGGACCAGTTCAGCGTGGATCTGATGAACCTGCTGATGCTGAATCAGTGCGACTGGAACGATGTGACCGGGGCAATCTATTGCAGCGTGGTCCCGATGTTAGACGCGGTGGTGGAGAAGGCGGTCACGCGGTTGCTGGGGCGGAAGCCCATGGCGGTTGGCCCTGGGGTCGCAACGGGCCTGAACATTCGGGTCACGCTGGAACGCCAGGTCGGCGCGGACATCATCGCGAATGCGGTGGGCGCGTTGGAGCGGTTTGCGCCGCCGGTGATCTGCATCGACATGGGCACGGCCACCACGGTGAATGTGCTTTCCAGAGGGCGGACTTACGAGGGCGGCTTGTTCCTGCCCGGCATCCATGTGGCTCTGGAATCCATGAGCCGCCGTGCGGCGTTGCTGCCGGATGTGTCCCTGCGCCAGCCCCGGGGGTTGATCGGAAAGGACTCCGAGGAGTGTATGCTCTCCGGCATCATTTACGGAAACGCCGCCATGCTGGACGGGCTCATCGACCGGATCGGCGAGATGTTCCAGGGGGAGGAGGTCAGCGTGGTCGCCACCGGCGGGAATGCGCCGATGATCGTCCGCTACTGCCGCCACACCATTCCCTATGAGCCGAACCTGCTGATGGAGGGGCTTTGGCACATCTATCAGAAAAATAAGTGATTTGGTCCGAACGTCTCCAGGCGGTCGGACTGAAACGCGGCAGTGGGCCCCGGGCAGGTGAGGGTCGGGCGGCCGGCCCAAAAGAGAAAAGATGAAGAGAAAACCAATTTTAAAAAATCAGGA
>CAZFJB010000327.1:0-1550 GCA_964519775.1 uncultured Oscillibacter sp. | reverse complement strand
GATCCGCCGATGCCCACGCTTTTCCCGTCAATCTCCCGGTCCATGTACGCCGCAGCCTCCGCGCCGGTGTCAAACATCCGCACGGTATAGCCCCGTTCCTCCAGATTGGCCTTCACGGTTTCAAATGCCATCTTACAGTTCTCCCTTCTCGTAATCCTCAAAGCCCTTGCCCAGCACGTTGGTGGCATCCACCACCACCATGAACGCCTTGGGGTCCATGCTGTGGACGGTGCGCTTGATCTTCACGATGTCCCTCGTTCGGAACGCCACCATCAGGACCTTTTTCTCCTGACCGGTGTAAGCCCCCTCGCCCCGGAGGACCGTAACGCCGCGCTCCTGCTCCTCGATCAGCACCCGGGCGATCTCCGTGGCCTGCTTGGAGACGATGTAGGCCACCTTGGCCGGGTCCATGCCGTACAGGACCTTGTCCATGGCCATTTCCAGTGCCATCAGGGCGATGGTGCCGTACAGCGCGGCTTCCAGCTTGCCGAAGGCCAGCACCGCCAACACCAAAATCACCACGTCGCTGCCCATGATGAGGGAGCCGGTGGACAGCCAGGGATAGCGGATCTTGATGAGCCGCGCCAGCGTACTGGTGCCGCCCAGTGTCGCACCCTGAGCAGAGATCAGGCCCAGACCCAGGCCCATCAGTCCGCCGCCGAAAATGGCGGACAGGAAGGGATCCATGGCCGTGAAGTCAAAGGCCGCACCGATCGCATCGATGGCCACGGAGCTGGTGGCCACCGCCACCACGGAGGAGATTAGCACCCGCCGCCCCAGCAGCTTTCCACCCAGCAGAAGCAGCGGAATGTTCATGGCCAGATTCATGGTGCCGATGGGCAGGAACGGGATCAGAAAGTTGATGATCTGGGCCAGACCGCTCAGTCCGCCCATGGGGATCTGATTGGGCCCCAGAAAAATGTTGTACGCCGCCGCGTGGATCACCGCACCCGCGATGACAAATATATAGCTCTTTGCTTCTTGCTTCACATTCATATCGTTCTCTCCATCACAACACAAATCATCGTCCGGCGGCTCACAGCAGGCTGATCTGCCGCTCCTCGGAGTCCTCCTCCTTCACCAGGGCCCCGGCGGCGGGCAGCGCCCGCACCCGGTAACGGCTCTGGTGGGAAATGGCCGTCTCCTCCAGAGGCAGTGCCCGTTCCAGCCGGTATTTCGGCTTCAGCGTCATCACCGCCACGCCCTGAGTGGAGCGGGTGGTCTTGGGCGAGAGCAGCGCCGTGTGGAAGATCAGGCACCGGGGTTCGCTGGAATAGACAGCCAGCTCCCGGTCCCCGTCCAGACGGCAGATGCAGGCCAGCGGGGCCTTGTCGGAATACGCGCCGGTGAGCTTGCGGCGGTTAGACGTGGTCTTATACGCCGTCAGGTCCACCCGGGCCACCTTGCCGTTTTCAAAGAAGAACAGCAACGCGCCGGAATAGTCCCCAGGCAGAACGCCGTAGATCACGCTCTCCCCCTCGTCCAGCCCCAGCTTCCGGGGCAGGTAATCGCCCAGCACGCTGGCCTTGCTGTCCTCGAACTCGCCCAGC
>CAZFJB010000326.1:0-1575 GCA_964519775.1 uncultured Oscillibacter sp. | reverse complement strand
CTCCCAGCTGAGCTACGCCCCCACGGACTTTTCAATTATACCATATTTTTTTTGAATGTAAAGTGCTTTTCGGAAAAATTGTAATTTTTGCTCCCGGAGAGATAAAAGCGGCCCGGAAGGGCCGCTTTTTGCCGGTTTAGGTATAGGCGTGGTCCACCTGGATCACCGCGATGTAGTGGCTGTCCAGGGTGCGCACCAGCTCCTGGATCTGCCGGGCGGCCTCCTGATCGCTGAGGCGGAAGCCGAAGGGGAGGACCACATCGAAGATCAGATTCGTGTGGGTGGGGCCGGGCACCATGCGGAAATCGTGGATGGTGAGGTGCTCGTCCAGGGCCTTGACCAGGCGGGATACTTCCTCCCGCAGGGCGGAGGTGACGCCGTCATCCACCTCAATGGGGTCCATGTGGATCACGGCCTCACAGCCCAGCTCCTCATGGAGCTGGTGCTCAATGTTGTCGATCACATCGTGCAGAGCCAGAATACTGCCGGAGGCGGGTACCTCAGCGTGGAGGGAGATCATCCGCCGGCCGGGGCCATAGTCATGGACCACCAGGTCGTGTACGCCCCGGATCTCCGGGTGGGAGAGGACCAGGCGCTGGATCTCATCCACGAACTCCGGCGCGGGAGGCTTGCCCAGCAGGGGATCAATGGTGTCTTTGGCGGCCTCAATGCCGCTTTTAAAGATGAACAGGGACACCACGATGCCCACCCAGCCGTCCAGCGCCAGATGGGTGAAATGACCGATGACGGTGGCAGCCAGCACGGCGGCAGTGGACACGCAGTCGCTGAGAGAGTCGGCAGCCGCCGCCAGCAGAGAGGGGGCCTCGAATCGCTTGCCGATGTTCCGGTTGTAGACGGCCATGTAGAACTTTCCGGCAATGGAGATCGCCAGGATCACCAGTACCAGGGGGCTGGCGGACACGGCGGAGGGATGGAGGATCTTATCAAGAGACTCCTTCGCCAGCTCCACGCCCATCAGCAAGATCATCATGGCCACGGCCAGACCGGAGAGATATTCCATACGGCCGTGACCAAAGGGATGCTCCGGGTCCGGGCACTTGGCCGCCAGACGGAAGCCCAGCAGCGTGATGATGGAGGAACCGGCGTCGGAGAGGTTGTTGAAAGCGTCCGCCGTGACGGCGATGGAGCCGGAGATGGTGCCGGCGAAAAACTTGCCCAAAAACAGCAGCAGATTCAGCCCGATGCCCACGGCGCCGCAGAGAACGCCGTAAGCGGTGCGGAGCTGGGCCGGCGTGCGGCCCTCCGGCTTGCAGAAATGGGCGGCCAGCAGAGTGATCATGTTAAAATTCCTTCTTTCTCTAAGTTTGCGTCGCGCAGAAACTGACGCCGTCGTTGAGGCGGCGTCAGTCCGATAAAATCGTTAAAAATGGGAAGTGGAGCTTATTTCCCGCCGGGGATCACCAGCTTCATGTGGCAGCACAGGTCATCCAGATCCCGGTCCGTGGCGGCGCTGAGCCGCAGCCGCGCGCCGCAGTCCTTGCACGTCAGCTCCACGGCGTCCCGGCGGATCTCCATGGCGTAGCGGCGGCTGCCGCAGCCGCAGGTGATGCCGTC
>CAZFJB010000325.1:0-1618 GCA_964519775.1 uncultured Oscillibacter sp. | reverse complement strand
TTACAAAAGCGTGATTTTGTCCTCTTCCTCCCATCGGCGCATGACCGCGCCCACCGGCGCGATGGGAGGCTTTGCAATGGCAACTGAGATCAAACGTCCCGATGAGGCGGCGATGCGCCGCCTGCTGGACCGCTATCCCTTCGGCCCGGAAGGGGCCATCCTGCGCCTGGCGTGGCTCCAGGGCCTGAGCCGGGCGGAAATCACCGCGCTGACATGGGATCAGGTGGATCCGGAGCGGGGCTCCCTCTCCGTCAGCGGCCGGGAGATCCCTCTGGCCCCCTCCACCGCCCAATGTCTGGCGCTGCGGCGCCGGATGTACGGCGACCTTTCCGACCACGTTGTCCTGGCGGACAGGGGCAAGCGCCCCATGACGCCCCAGTCCGTCTCCCGGCTGGCCCGGCTGGCGCTGGACAGCGAGGGCCAGGACGCCGATCTGATGGATCTGCGCCACGACTGGGTCCTGCGCCAGTTAGAAGTCCACGACTGGGCCTATGTGGCCCGGATCAGCGGCATGGCTGTGGTGACGCTGCGGGGCCGCTTCGGCCCCTGCCTGCAAAAAAAGCCCGCCGACAGCCCCAGCCCCCTGACCCGGCAGGACGAGGCGGAGTATACCCTCTGGCGGGTCGTCCAGCAGGAGGGCAGTTCCACCGCGGGGCTTGCCATCTGGATGTGCTGGAAGCTGCAAATGCAGCCCGGCGAGGCGGCGGCCCTCACCTGGCGGCAGGTGGACTTTGAGCAAAACCTCCTCCGCCTGCCGGACCGCGCGCTCCCCATGGGCACCCGTCTGCGGCGGCTGCTGCTGGAAGCCTGGGAGCGGCAGAAGGGCCTGCCCACAGACAAGGTCTTCGTGGCCCCCACCACCGGGCGGCCCATCGACCTCTCCCGGATCACCAGCGTCACCCGGACGGCCCTGATCCGGGGCGGCATGGAGTCCGTCACCCTCCGGGACCTGTCCGCCTGGTCCAATCGGCAGGAGGACGACCGCCGCCTGCTGGATCTGGCCGCCCAGCGGGGCTTCCTCACCCGATCGGACGTGATGGACCTGCTGAACGTGTCCGACTCCACCGCCTGGCGCTGCCTCAGCCGCCTCCAGGGCCGGGGCCTGACCCGGGTGGGAGCCAAATACTACCCCCAGGGGACCGTGGTCTCGCCGGAGGAGCAAAGCGCCGCCATCCGGGACTATCTCCGCCGCCGGGGCATCGCCAGCCGCCAGGAATTTGTGGAGCTGCTCCGTGTCACGCCCCACCAAGCCACCTATATATTAAAGAACATGGTGGACCGGGGCGAGCTGGAACGGGTGGGCAAGCGCTACAGACTGCCGCCGGAGGCGTTGGAGCGCGCCGAAACTTTTTGACATTCAATGTTACGTTCATGACGGTGTTTTTTCAAAAAACGCGCCTCTTTTTTCACTTTCGTTACATTGCGCCGCAAACCGTTTACAACGAAAATTTTGGCTGATACATTAGCCTTGCAAGGCAGGCGAAGTCCCATCCCGGTTCAGATATCGGGTAGGCTAGCCACGATATGTAGATCGGGGCGGGCGTCAAACGCTTTGCGAAATCACACTCCCGAAGGGGAGAATTCAAAAGGAGGAAAACCCCATGAAGAAGTTCCTTTC
>CAZFJB010000324.1:0-1623 GCA_964519775.1 uncultured Oscillibacter sp. | reverse complement strand
CCCAGCAGCCACTTGCCCACGGCGGAGTCCTTGCCGCCGGTCATCTGCACGGAGAAGCCAAAGAGGATGGAGAACACGATCAGGGGCAGCATGGCCCGGCGGCTCAACAGGCCCACAAAGTCCTCGGCGGTGAAGAAGTTGACGATCAGCTCCGTCATGGTGGCGTGCTCGCCCACTTCCTCGGCGGCGATGTCGGTCCAGGCCGTCAGCACCGGGGGGAAGATCTTCATCAGCACGAACATAATGACGGCGGCGATGGCACCGGTGATGACAAAGGTGGCGATGGTGGTGCCCATGATCTTGCCGGCCCGCTCCTTGCTCTCCATAGAGGCAACGGACCCGGCGATGGAGGCGAACACCAGAGGCACCACGATGCAGAACATCATGTTGATGAACACCTTGCCCAGGAAGGCGATCTTGTGACCGGCATCAGGGAAGAACCAGCCTACCAGGGCGCCGGCTACCATGCACGTCAGCAGGATCACTAAAAAGCGGTAATTCTTCGCGACAGCTTTCTTGTCCATATAATTCCTCCTAAATACAGACGGATGTTGATTTTACAGGCTGAGGTCCTCGTCTGTGACCTCACCCTTGCAGACAATGTTGGTGGGACCGGTGAGATACAGGTCCCGGATGGCGCTGCCTTCCCGGTTTACGTCCACGCTTAGCGTTCCGCCGGGCATATCCACCCGGACCTGATGGCCGCTGACCTTGCCGGAAAGAGTCAGCGCGGCGGCGACGCAGCCGGCGCCGGTGCCGCAGGCGTAAGTGAAATCCTCCACACCCCGCTCAAAGGTGCGGGCACGGACGGCGTCCTCGCCGGTCAGCTCGTAAAAGCTGACGTTGGCCCCCTTGGGAAAGTCCCGGTAATGCCGGATGGCGCGACCCAGCTCCCGCAGCTCGTGCTCGTCGGCGTGTGCCAGATCGTGACAGGGCACCACCGCGTGGGGGAGGCCGGGGTCACCTAATTCCAAATAAGAACCGGTATAACGCACACCGCCAACGTCAATGGGGATCTCCAATTTAATGATAGAGGGATCGTTGAGCCGGATGCGGTAGCGCCGCTGGTCGATCCGCCGGCCGGTGACGATGCCGGCGGTGGTCTCCACAGTCTGGGTCTCACCGGCCAGGCCGTTTTCAAAGCCGTACCGGCAGATGCAGCGGGCACCGTTGCCGCACATTTCGCCCAGACTGCCATCGGAATTGAAGAAACGCATTTTGTAATCGCCGCCCTGGGTGGGCGGTTCCACCACCATCAGCCCATCGGCCCCGATGGAGAGATGCCGCTCACAAAGGGTCCTGGCAAGACCTGGGAAACAGGCCGCCGGGAGATGCTCCCTTATATTATTAAGGATGATAAAGTCGTTGCCCGCGCCGTTCATTTTCCAGAATTGCAGATCCATCACCCGGCTTTCCTACAGAGTATGCTGTGATGATACCATTATAGTGGTACGGAACGTGGAAAAACACAGGATATTGTGCGAAAAAATATGCGAAAAGTGCTGGGGAGAAAAAAGATAAGGAAAATGGGAAAAAGTGCTTGACTTTTGTCAGGGAGTTTGGTATTCTAACTAAGCTGTTTGACGGCGATGAAGTGGAACTGAGAAGTACGAAAGAGTTTGA
>CAZFJB010000323.1:0-1623 GCA_964519775.1 uncultured Oscillibacter sp. | reverse complement strand
TGAGGGCGTCATCCTGCCCCGGCGTGAAATAATAGTTGCTGTCGGCGGTGTAGAGTCGTACCTGCCGGATGCTGTCTGCTCCCGGCACACGGCGCACCACGCCCAGCGCGTCGGCCTTCATCACCACGCACAGCGCCGCGCAGCCCAGGGCCACGGCGATCATGCCCTTCCAGGTCCGCTTGAACACACGGGGGGTCTTGGCAAGCAGCATACTGGCGGCAAAGTAGCCCACCGCACCGCCTGCGATCATGCACAGGGTCAGGGGGACGGGACTGAAGTAGTCGCCATTCTGGAAAGTTTCCCAGAACAGGGCGTACAGTAGCCGCCCGCCCAGAATGGCGGAGTAGGCCGCCCAGCCGAAGCGGAACACCGGCTTCATCCAGCCCACGGACACCACGTCTCCGGCGGACTCGCTGCGCCGTCTGCGATACATCAGCCACGCCAGGACCAGCAGCGCCACGCCCACAGCGGCATAGACGGCGATGAGCCAGCCGTTTTCCAGCGTCACATCGGTGAGGGTGCTGCGGGTATAGAAGCCGCTCGCTTCCCGCGCCGTCTCATCCACATAGGTGCAGTCCGGGCAGACATTCTGCATCAGGTAGACCACAGGGCTCAGCCATTCCACCACACCGGAATAGTCGCTGTAAAGACCGAAGCAGAAGCCCCGTGCGAACATATTCACCATCCAGTCCGTCAGAACGGCGATGAAGTTGAATAGCGCGTACAGCGCCGGCAGCATGAACACATTGCCCACGATGAAGGCGCAGAAGGTGGCAAGACCGAAGAAGAACACGGTATGGCCCAGCACGCCAAGGATCGTTACCAGAATACCCACCGGCTCGAAGCCGCCCCAGAGAGAGGTGACGAGGATGGTCAGCGTGCCGGTGACGGCGTAGGGGATCACCATCATGGCAAGGCCGGAGGCCACACCGGTGAGGAACAGCCCCTCCCGTCGGATGGGCAGCGTGTGCATCAGGCCCACACTGCGGTTGTTGTAAAGGTAGTTCCACACCGCCATGGCGCACAGCGCCGCGTAGATGATGGAAATAACGGGCACGGCGTAGCACAGCACATTGTAGTAAAGCTCTGTGACCTCCAGAGGCTTCAAAGCCGTGCCGCCGTACATACTGCCGTGCACCAGACTCACCAGCATGGCCAGCGGGAGCATGGCCCCGCCCAGAGAGGCGGCGCCCCACAGCGGCCAGTACCGGCTCAGGTTTTTCTTAAAGAGCGTGGCGTTAAAGTACGATGTCTTTGACCGCATAGTCCGCACCTCCCAATTCGTAGATGAAAATTTCCTCCAAAGTCAGAGGCACCGCGTCCGCCAGCAGGGGGCTGTAGGCCATCAGGCGCTCCGTGGCCTCCTGGGCGTTCATCCGCATGATGAGGGTATGCACCCGGCCGATGCGGGACGCGTGGAGCACCGGCAGCTCCGCCGGGACCTCGTTCACGCCGTCAGGAAACACCACCTGCATTTTCACCATGTTGTCCTGCAGCTGGGCAAGGCTCCGTTCCAGCAGCACGTGGCCGTGATCCATGATGCCCACATGGTCGCACACGTCCTCCAGCTCCCGCAGGTTATGGCTGGACACCAGCACCGTGGTGCCCCGCTCCGCCACGTCG
>CAZFJB010000322.1:0-1627 GCA_964519775.1 uncultured Oscillibacter sp. | reverse complement strand
CAACGCTCTGGAGGTCTACTCCATGGCCATCATCACCGCCGGTCTGGTGGACTGATCTTTCCGACCCGTACCCCGCGGATCCCGCGCCTTTGGCGCGGGATCTCTTTTTTCCAATTTTCCAATGAGCGTTGCGCTTTGGAACGATCCGTGGTATGATAGCCACAAAGTGGCTATCATACCTTTTATGGCGCCGTGCCTCGCCCCTTGCGGGACAACCGGCACGGATGCCAAGTATCATTGTCTGCGACTATGATACGATCCCTTTTATAGCGCCTTGTCCGGCTCCGCGAGACCGGGCCGCCAAAACCATCACGAAAAGGAGAATATCTGTGGACCCCATTCATGAGATCGAATTAGAGGAGTGCCCCGCCTGCCGGGGTGTCGGCTCCATTCAGGACGAGCAGGGCTGGTGCGTTTACGCCGTCTGTCTGGACTGCGGCTCCGAGACCGCCCACGTCAGCTACAACACGCCGGAGGAGCGGCTCACCGCCGCCCAGCAGGCCGCCCGCCTTTGGAACTTTGGCAAGGTGGTCCATACCGGCACCGGCGAGTAAACCGTCCAAAAAGCGGAGAATGGTCCCCATTCTCCGCTTTCTTCACATTTTGGAAGGAGGCCCCCCATGGCACAGACCGTTGCCCCCTCCCCCGGCCCCGCCGGGTGGAAAATACTGCGTTTTGACACCATCGACTCCACCAATTCCGAACTGCGCCGCCGTGCCGCCGCCGGCGACGCGGAAGGCGTGGCGATCATCGCCGACCACCAGACCGGCGGCCGGGGCCGCCTGGGCCGCGGCTTCCTCTCCTCCGCCGGAAAGGGTCTCTATCTCTCCGCGGCTCTGACGCCGGACTGCCCCCGGGAAGTCCTCCCCACCCTCACCGCCTGGGCCGCCGTGGCGGTGTGCGACGCCATCGAGTCCCTCTGCGGCGTCCGCCCCGGCATCAAGTGGCCCAACGACCTGGTGCTGGGCGACAAAAAACTCTGCGGCATCCTGACGGAACTGGTGACCCAGCCGGACGACACGTCCCTGGTCATTTTAGGCATCGGCGTGAACCTGACCCAGACACCATCGGACTTCGGCCCGGAGGTGGCCGCCATCGCCACCTCCCTTTCTCAGGCCCTGGGCCGTGCCCCGGAGCGGGACGCCCTGGCGGAGGCTGTGCTCTCCGCCCTCAACGCACTGAACCGGGACTTCCCCCACCGGCCTGCCCGCTGGCTGGCGTGCTTCCGCCGGGACTGCCTGACTCTGGGCCGGGAGGTGCGGGTCCTGGGTCCTGACGGCCTCCGGGAGGGCACGGCGGCGGACATCACCGCCGACTTCGGCCTTCTCGTCCGCTGGCGGGACGACAGCGAAAGCGCCGTCTCCTCCGGCGAGGTCTCCGTCCGTGGCCTATATGGCTATGTATGAAAAAGTACGCGAAAACACCGCCTGACTTCCGTCAGTGCACCTGTCAAGGAAAAGCAGACACGAAAAACACCATATTTTCAAAAGCCCAGTTCGGTCTTGTACTGAACTGGGCTTTTGTAGCCCAGAGCGGCCGCGGGGCGCTCGTTATTGTAATATGGTTTGGTGCTGCCTTGGAACGAATACCAGCCTGTTTACAGCATTTATGCGCCAGATCGTGAGAG
>CAZFJB010000321.1:0-1646 GCA_964519775.1 uncultured Oscillibacter sp. | reverse complement strand
CCGCCAAAGAAAGCTTGTGCCATTGTCTTCACCTCATTTTTCTACTCCTGATAGCGCCCCCGTCGCTGGAAACGCCCCGCCCCCACAGGACGAAGCGCCGGCTTCAAGAGATACTACCACATACTGTTCGCTATTTTACACCCAAAATAAATAATTGTCCAGACTGTGAACAATCTTTTTCTCGGATTTTTGATGAAAATCGTTCTCCTTTTTGCGAAATTCTGGAAATTGCCCCCTTCGTAATCGCTTCCAGCTTCCGAATTTCACCCTTTTTTCAGTTAGCCTGCGCAAACTCCGTTTCCGGTTCCAAGGTTGCGTCTTTCCCCAAACTATGATACACTTCGTTGTATGATGACTGATTTTGCAACACGGAGGTTTCTGACAGTATGCGTGAATTTGTGGACCGGCGGGCCCTGAAGGCGGAGTCCCGCGCCCTGCTTGCGGACGCTCAGGTATCCCCCAAAGCCATGACCGCCCTTTACATGGGTGTGCTTCTGGTGCTGGACCTGGTAGATGAGGCGGCCGGGGGCGAAGGGCTCACCGCCACGTTCGTTTATATCCTGACCCTCCTCATGGGCCAGGTATTGCAGGCGGGCTTCGTGCTCTACTGCATGGCCATCCGCCGGGGCGAGCGCGCCGAGTTCCTGACATTGTTTGACGGGTTTTCCTTCGCCGGAAAGGTCATTGTGCTGGAGCTGGTGATCTACGCGCTGGTGGTCCTCTGGTCCATGCTGTTCGTGATCCCGGGCTTGATCGCGGCGTACCGTTACCGCTTCGCCCTGCTGAACCTGTGCGAAAATCCGGATCTGGGCGTGATGGAGGCGCTGGCCCTCAGCCGCCGCCAGAGCTTTGGCTTCAAGAGCCATCTGTTCCTGCTGGACATGAGCTATCTGGGCTGGAAGCTGCTGTCCATCCTGCCCTCCATCCTGTACAGCCTTTCCGCTGCCTACAGCCTCCTCCAGCAGACCTGGACGCAGTTCAGCGGGACCAGCCTTCTGGCCGCCGCACCGGTGGACGGTTCCCTCTCCCCGCTGGTCCTGGTCCTGTTCTTCGGCGTGTGGGCTTTGGTGGTCTCCCTGTTCTACTATCCCAACTTCGTGTGCACGGAGCTGGGCTATTTCGAGTTGGCCAAGCGGTCCGCCGCCCGCGCCGCCGGGCCGGACGATCTGGGCAGTCTCTGATCCACCCCTGCTTCTAATTTATATAGGTAATAGGTAAATAAATATTGCTTGCCCAGGCAGCGCCCGGGCGTGACCGCATCCATCCAAACGTATGCTCCCCCACGGAACTCAGAACCGTGAGGGAGCATTTTTTACCGGAGTCCGTCTGAAAACAGGCGGCCCGCCGCCTTCGTATTCCGCAGTGCCGCCGTCAGCAGTGCGCCTGCCGCGATGCCGAAGACCGCCTGAACCAGATTGGAGGGAATGCCCGCCGCCGCGCCATATACCGGACCCAGCAAAAATACCCCCAACAGCACCACTGCGTCCCCCAGATTCATGTAGCCGCCCGTGGGGGACGGCACCACCAGCACCATGGTCGCCACACAGGTCATGGCCGCCAGCAGTGCCGCCATGACCAACCGCAGGAGGGCCGTTTGCTCCCTGTTCCTCTGTTCCATACGCAAGCTCCTTTCGGTCCGCTGAAAT
>CAZFJB010000320.1:0-1655 GCA_964519775.1 uncultured Oscillibacter sp. | reverse complement strand
GACCATGGCCCCGCCGACGGAGGTCCTCCCCGGCCCGCTGGCCGTGGTGGAGGGAGCCTACAGTCTGCACCCCGCCCTGGCGAAGGCATACGGCCTGACCGTGTTCCTGCGCATCTCCCCGGAATTGCAGCGGGAACGTCTCTTGAAGCGCAACGGTCCGGAGGCAGCGGAGCGGTTTTTCTCCACCTGGGTCCCTCTGGAAAACGCCTATTTTACCGCGCTGGACCCGGCCAGCCGCTGTGATCTGATTTTGGAGGTAAGGGAATGAAGCTTGTCGTCATTGACGGGCAGAGCGGCCGCATCGGCCGCCTGCTGATCGAGCGTGTCCGCGCCGCGGGCCTGCCCTGCGAGATCCTGGCTCTGGGCACCAACGCTCTGGCCACCGCCGCCATGCTGAAGGCCGGGGCCGACGCCGGAGCCACCGGGGAAAACCCCATTCTGGTAGCCTGCCGCTCCGCCCAGCTCATCGCAGGGCCCATCGGCATCCTGTCCGCCGACTCCCTGCTGGGGGAGATCACCCCCGCCATGGCCGTGGCCATCGGCCAAAGCCCCGCAAAAAAACTGCTGCTGCCGGTGAACCAGTGCAACCACATCGT
Organism: uncultured Oscillibacter sp.; assembly: GCA_964519775.1. Lineage (GTDB taxonomy): Bacteria > Bacillota > Clostridia > Oscillospirales > Oscillospiraceae > Oscillibacter. The sequence goes on along the minus strand of CAZFJB010000320.1, from coordinate 1,059 downwards.
GGCCGGAACCCAGTCCCTGTCTCTCTCCCGGCTCATGGACGAGGCAGTGGAGCTGCTGCGTTCCATGCTGTGAAGCAGGCACCAGGCCCCTTCGGTCACGCCGAAGGGGCCTTTTCCCCCATCTTTCCCCGTGAAAAGCGGCACACCTTGAGGGAACGGAACCCCACCAGGACCGCACCAAATCAGGTCCTGCGGCAGCTTCTGGCCGCAAAGCCTCTGGATCGGATTCGAATCCGGGAAGTAACAGAACTGTGTGCCATCCGCCGGCAATCCTTTTACGATCATCTTCCTGATTTTTACGCCCTGTTCCACTGGTTTCCGACGCAGAAGCGCTCCACCCTGTCGGCCGCCGACTGACGCAACAAAGCCCCGGACACTCGTCCGGGGCTTTGTTCACACGTCAAATTTAGCCGATGCCGTCCAAAATCGCGCCCGCCACCAGCGCCACCAGACACAGCGGGCAGTACACCCACTTGCCCAAGGGGTGGAACCAGCCGCCGATGGGCTTGCCGCTGCCCTGATTCACAGCGGAGAGGGCCGTTTCCTTCTTCAGCACCCAGAAGAACATCACGCCCGCCAGCAGCGCGCCGAAGGGGCAGATGTAGATGGACACCATGTCCATCCAGTCGGAGGTCCAGGGCTGGATCAGCAGCGCCACCAGCACGCCCACGCTGTGGGTCACGGCCACGGCAGGCAGACGCTTGAGGTGGAAGCGCTCCTGCAGGAAGGCGGTGGGGGCCTCGTACAGGTTGATGATGGAGGTAAAGCCCGCGAACAGCACCGCCACGAAGAACACGATGCCCACGACGCGGCCGCCCGCCATATTGTTCATCACCGCCACCAGATACACGAACATCAGCCCCGGGCCGCCCTTATCCAGCACCGCGCCGGAGGTGGCCATGGCCGGGATGATGACGAAGGTGGCCAGCAGGGAGGCGATGGTGTCGAACACGGCCACGTTCCGGGCGGAGCTGGGGATGGCCACGTCCTTGCCCAGATAGGAGCCGTAGATCACGGAGCCGTTGCCCGCCACGGACAGGGAGAAGAACGCCTGACCGA
>CAZFJB010000319.1:0-1658 GCA_964519775.1 uncultured Oscillibacter sp. | reverse complement strand
GAACGCCCCAGTCGTAGAAGATTCCGCCGCCGTGATCCTTGAAGCTTCTCCAGCCGGTCATAAGACCGCCGCAGAAGTTGCTGTTAACGTTGTAGACCTTGCCGAGGCGTCCTGTGTCGATTGCGTGCTTGAGAAGCATGAAGTCGCGGTCAAAGCGTCTGTTCTGGTGGACAAAGAGCATCTTGCCGGTCTTCTTCGAAGTCTCGACCATCTTCTCAAACTCTGCGGGGGACATTGCGGCGGGCTTCTCGCAGACTACGTGCTTGCCTGCCTCAAGAGCCTTACAGGTCAGCTCGCAGTGGAACTGGTTGGGTGTTGCTACAACAACAACGTCGATCTCATCGTTTGCGAGAAGCTCCTCGAGATTGTCATAGGCAATAACGCCGCGGGAGCGAGCGAGCTCTCTCTGAGACTCGCGGACATCGTAAACCGCAACGGGGGCAAGGTCGTCGCAGACATCGCTTCTGTCGCGTGCAACGTCAAAATGGTAGCCGCTTCCCATTCCGTCGAAGCCTATAAATCCTACTCTGTGTTTCATAATATTTATCCTTTCACTGATACAGCAATATGCTGATTATTCGTCGTCTTCGTTAGCTGTGACAGCTATGCACAGCTCCTCAAGAGTCTTGGGGTCTGCTGCCGCAGGGCACTTTGAAAGAAGCTCCGAGGCGTTCTGAACCTTCGGGAATGCGATAACGTCGCGGATATCTTCAAGTCCGAGCAGGAGGCAAACGAGTCTGTCAAGACCGAAGGCAAGGCCTCCGTGCGGGGGAACGCCGTATTTGAAGGCCTCAAGCAGGAAGCCAAACTTCTCCTCCGCCTCCGCCTCGCCGATTCCGAGTGCCTTAAACATAAGCTTCTGAGTCTCGGTGGTGTGAATACGTATCGAACCGCCGCCGAGCTCAGTGCCGTTGAGAACGATATCGTAAGCTCTTGCGCGAACTGCCGCAGGATCGGTGTCAAGCAGCGGGATGTCCTCCTCGAAGGGCATGGTAAAGGGGTGGTGCTTTGCATAGAAGCGTCCGTCGTCCTCGCTGTACTCGAGAAGAGGAAATTCGGTGACCCAAAGGAAGTTGAACTTCGACTTGTCTATCATGTCAAGCTTCTTTGCAACGTGGATACGGAGTGCGCCGAGTGCGTCGAACACAACGCTGTTCTTATCAGCAACGATGAGCGCGAGATCTCCCTCGCCGACGTTCATCGCGGAAAGAATTGCATGGGTCTCATCCTCGCTGAGGAATTTCGCAAAGGATGAGGACGCGCCGGAGGCTGCATTCTTGTACCATGCAAGACCGCGTGCGCCGTAGGTCTTTACGAATTCAACGAGAGCGTCGATCTCCTTACGCGACATGGAGGCACCGCCGGAAACCGTGATTCCGCGAACCGAGCCACCGGCAGCAACAGCACCGGAGAACACCGCAAAGCCGCAGTTGCGTACAACGTCGGATATGTCGCAAAGCTCCATTCCGAAGCGAGTATCGGGCTTGTCGGAGCCATAGCGTCTCATAGCCTCGGCATAGGTCATGCGATGGAAGGGCGTCTCAAGCGGCATATGCATAAACTCGTCGAAAATACGCTTGAGGAAGCCTTCGTTCATTGCGATGATATCGTCCTCGTCGCTAAAGGACATCTCAAGGTCTATCTGAGTGAATTCGGGC
>CAZFJB010000318.1:0-1658 GCA_964519775.1 uncultured Oscillibacter sp. | reverse complement strand
ATCACCTTTGACGATGGCTACCGCAGCAATTACCGCCTGCTCTACCCCATTTTACAGGAATACGGCGTGAAGGCCTGTATTTCTGTCATCGTGCTGATGCCGGATCTGCCTACGGACAATTTCTGCACCTGGGACGAGCTGCGGGAGATGACGGATTCCGGTCTGGTGGAGATCGGTTCCCACACCTATCGGCTCCATAATCTGGGCGACCTTGGCGGCAGCTTTAACCACAACGGCCCCAACGGTATCGAGCGGGACCCGGCGGAGTCTGACGAGGCATTTCAGGCCCGGGTGCTGGATGACATCCAGAAAAGCTACGACCGCCTGACAGAGGAACTGGGCAGCGTCACCTGCTTCGCCTATCCCTTCGGCTGCGGTGAGCCGGACGCACAGGCGCTGGTGGAAGAACTGTTCCCGGTGACGCTGATGACCAACAAGGCCACGGCGGACCTTTCCAAGGGCCTGCGGGATCTGCCAAGGTACACGGTGACCATGGAGACGGATCTTTCCAAAATTTTGAAATGATCCCGCCACTCCTGACTGGGCATGATTTCTTCGCTCCCGCAAAAGGACACAAAAAATGCGGCTATGCCGCATAAATTACGCCCCATTTTCTTGCTTCGCAAGAGTGGGTGAAAAAGGCGGGCCGTAAGGCCCGCCTTTTTACGGTCGAAGAGTTTCGGCGGCAAGGCCGAAGGCGTGTCGGACGCCCAAGGAGCTGATGCCGATGGACGCCAGCCCCATGGCAGTCACGCCGACGGCCAGCGCCCCGATGCTGACCACCCCCAGCGCCAGCAGGCCGAAGGTGATGATGCCCAGAGACAGCGCCCCCACGGAGATGAGGCCCACGCTGATCACGCCCACAGCGAAGTTGCCCACCGCCACGATGCCCACGGCGGTATTATCCCGATTGGGCTGCCGCGCGTGACCGATGCGGACGGACAGCAGGGGTAAGCCAAACAGCCGCCGTGTGCTGGTATAGCCGCAGATCCCGCCTACGCTCCGCTGCACCTGACGGGACAGCGCGTCCAGCCGCGCTTCCAGCTGCGGAGCATCCGCCCTCGTGCCATTCTCCGGTGCTTCCAGCCGGTCCTTCACCAGATAGTCCACACTGACACCGAACAGATCCGACAGCATGATGAGCTTGTCCACCTCCGGCATCACCGCGCCGCTCTCCCACTTGCTGACGGACTGGCGGGTGATGCTCAGACGGTCCGCCAACTGCTCCTGACTCAGCCCCTCACGGCGGCGGAGCGCCGCCAGCTTTTCCGAGAATCTCATGCGTCTCCCTCCTGTGCTTCAATCTGCCCTGATTATAGACCACCCGCCACGCTCTGACAAGAACGCGGCGGGTGGAAGCTTGTCAACCTGTGGTTGCGTGCCTTGGGGCGCAGGGGATTTAGCCCTCTTCGGCGATCTTGCGGCCCATGAGGACACCCATGACAGAGGCCATCATCAGGCCGCGGGTCCAGCCGGAGGAGTCGCCCAGGCAGTGGAGGCCCTGGAGGCTGGTGTTGAAATCCGTGTCCATCTTCACCCGATTGGAGTAGAACTTCAGCTCGGGAGAATAGAGCAGCGTCTCATAGGCGGCAAAGCCGGGGACCACATAGTCCATGGCCTGGATGAAGTTGATGATATTGGTCATGGCCCGGTAAGGC
>CAZFJB010000317.1:0-1664 GCA_964519775.1 uncultured Oscillibacter sp. | reverse complement strand
TATCCCATTACACGATCAAATCCGCCCCGGGCCATTGGCCCGGGGCGGATTTTTGTGGGCTTAAAAGCCTGCTTATGTGCCCTGTTCAACACGATGAGGTGAATAAATATTCTCGATAAATGAAAAAATATACAACTGCGGCTCTTTTGTAGTGATACAACGGATCGGAATGACATTAGTCGGATTGGCTATATCGTTATAGAAAATGGCGATTTAAAAGAAAGAATTAACCCATTTTGCACAAAATGAGAGACTGAGAAGCTTGACAGACAGAGATGCCTCCTGTATATTATATACCATAAGACGCATATTTGGCGGAATGTGGATATGCGCGTGATTTTGAACGGAGGGATCTAAATGGTAACTACCTATCAACAGCTCTGCCCTGTCTGTTTTGGCGTTGGCGCGGTTGCGGAAATCGGGCAGAAGGCGAAAGGATTCGGAGCGGAAAAAGTTCTTTGTGTATATGGCCAGAGCGTGAAAAAAGCCGGTATCGCGGATAAGGTCATTGGCTATCTGAAGGATGCGGGCCTTTTCGTGGATACATTTGAGGGGGTCCTCTCCGATGTGCCGGATACCATGGTCAACGAGGCTGGTGCCAATATCAATGGAAAGGGCTATCAACTGATCGTGGGGATCGGCGGCGGAAGCAGTATGGATACAGCGAAAGCCCTTTCCATTCTTGCGGATCATCCACTGCCGATCAGTCAATACCTGGCATCCAACGGCGGCGAGCCGATTCTTGGAAGCGACACAAAGCTGATTTTGGTCCCCACTACGTCTGGCACAGGCAGCGAGGTGACCATTATGGGTGTGGTTCATGATCTTGAGCATCAGGTCAAGGACGTAGTCCGCCGTCCGCCCGATCTGGCGATCGTGGACCCGGAACTGTCTGTAACGGCACCGCCCAGTGTGACTGCCTCCTGCGCGATGGACGCAATTTCTCATGCGATCGAGGCGTATACCTCGGTGAGTCATAACCTCAAAGCTGATCTTCTGGCGCTTCATGCCATTCAACTGATTTCGGAAAATTTGGAAGCGGCGTATCAAAACGGAACAGATTTGGATGCCCGCACAGCGTTGAGCTTTGCAAGCAACATTGCCGGCATTGCCTTCTGCGACGCCAGCGTTCATATGGGCCACTGCGCCGCGCATGAAATGGGCGTGCGGTTCCAGATGCCTCATGGCGTTGCCTGCGCCATTGCGACACCTGTTACCATTGAATACTGCGCGGACGCTTTGCCTGAAGGACGTATTCAAAAGCTGGCGAAGGCGCTGGGGGTTGCGAATGCTGCCAATTTGGAAGCCGCTGAAGCGGGGAAAAAGGCTGCTGAAGCAGTCCGAGATTTGATGCGCAGAACAAATATCCCGTCCCTCAAGGAAATGGGCCATGACCGGGAAGCGGTTTTGGCCTGTGCCAAGGGGGCAATTGAAAAGAACTGGTTCCATGTCAAAACACCGAAACCTATGAACGTTGAGATCATGCGTGCCCTGATGGCGGATATGTATGATAAATACTGATCCTACCCTTTTCAATCGCTTTGGGCTGACCTGAACGACTCCGGGCCTCCTTCATAGGGGTACCGGACCACATCCGCAACAAAGTGGACCGCCCCGGGCCATTGGCCCGGGGCGGATTTTTGCGTTTTCGGGGAGAGCGCAAA
>CAZFJB010000316.1:0-1670 GCA_964519775.1 uncultured Oscillibacter sp. | reverse complement strand
GCAGCGGCAGCGGAAAGAGGAGCAGAGTGTATCCTTAACTGCCCCGAAGTCTGATGTTGCATCAGCACGGCGTACAAGGTCGGTTGTGCTTTGCACTTGGCCCGTGGTCGCATCTCCCGCATCCCTCGTCCAACCCCTGGGGGTGTTTCCAAAGGGGAAAGCGGGGCAAGCGCCGCCTGTGGCGGATACAGCGCCCCGCTTTCGAGGCAGCGGCACGATTTGCGGCTTTTGGCGAAAGCCGCAAATCGTAATGCCGCAACGGTGGGCCGGGAATCGCAATTCCCCCTCTTTGTGTCGTTAGGGGTCTGGGGCGAGTCGAAACGCCCCAGTGCTTTCCGGTGGGGGTTTAAGGGGGAGGTGCCTTTCCAGAAAGGCATCTCCCCCTTGCTTTCCGTTTCCCTTTTGAAAGGGGATTTCCGTGGGCAAAGCCCACATTTCAGGAATACCTCTCTGCGGGAGCAGAGATATGATTTTAAATCAGCGGGGGATCTCCTCCATAGCGTAACCCTCGATGATGTCGCCCAGCTTGATGTCGTTGAACTTCTCCACGGTCAGGCCGCACTCGTAGCGCTCCTTGACCTCCTTGACGGAGTCCTTGAACCGCTGCAAAGAGCCCAGCACGCCCTCGTGCACCACGATGCCGTCACGCACCACGCGGACGGAGCAGTCCCGGCGCAGGCAGCCGTCCTGCACGTAGCAGCCGGCCACCGTGCCCACAGAGGACACCTTGTAGGTCTCGCGGACCTCGGCGTGACCCAGCACGACCTCCTGATACTTGGGTGCCAGCATACCCTTCATAGCGGCCTCGATCTCGTCGATGGCGTCGTAGATCACGCGGTACATCCGCATATCCACGTTCTGGCGGGCAGCGCCGTCCCGGGCGGCGGCGTCCGGCCGGACGTTGAAGCCCACGATGATGGCGTTGGAAGAGGCGGCCAGCATCACGTCGGACTCGTTGATGGCGCCCACAGCGCCGTGGATGACCCGGACGTTGACCTCGTCGTTGGAGAGCTTTTCCAAAGAGGCCTTCACAGCCTCCACGCTGCCCTGCACGTCGGCCTTGACGATGAGGGCCAGCTCTTTGCGCTCGCCGGACTTGATCTGGTCGAACAGGTTCTCCAGAGAGACCTTCTGCACAGGCGCGGCGGCCTTGGCACGCTCCTCAGCCTTGCGCTGCTCCACCAGCTCACGGGCCATGCGCTCGTCAGCCACAGCGAAGAAGGGGCTGCCGCCGATGGGTGCCTCGGAAAGGCCCGCGATCTCCACGGGGACGGAGGGACCGGCCTCGGTGAGGCGCTCGCCCTTGTAGTTTGTCATGGTGCGCACACGGCCCACGGCAGTGCCGGCGATGATGATGTCGCCCTGCTTCAGCGTGCCGTTCTGCACCAGGAGGGTGGCTACAGGACCACGGCCCTTGTCCAGACGGGACTCGATGACGGTGCCCTGGCCGGCACGGTCCGGGTTGGCCTTGAGCTCCTGGACTTCTGCCAGCAGCACCAGGTTTTCCAGCAGGTTGTCGATGCCGATGTTCTTCTTGGCGGAGATCTTGCACACGATGGTCTCGCCGCCCCACTCCTCGGGCACCAGACCGTATTCGGTCATCTGCTGGAGGACACGGTCGGGGTTGGCGTTTTCCTTGTCGATCTTGTTGACGGCCACGATGATGGGGA
>CAZFJB010000315.1:0-1672 GCA_964519775.1 uncultured Oscillibacter sp. | reverse complement strand
CCCCTACTATCTCTACCGGCAGAAATATATGTCCGGCAGCTTTGAAAACGTGGGCTGGTGCCAAAAGGGCGGCGCGTGCTGGTACAATGTGGACATCATGTCGGAGCTTTGCTCCATCCTCTCCTTCGGCGCCGGCGGGTCCACCAAGATGGTGGAGCCGGGCACCAACCACATTGAGCGGGTCTTTAACCTGAAATATCCCAAGGAATACACGGAGCGGCCTGAAAAGGCGCTGGCCAATCAGGCGGCCTTCGCGGAATTTTACAAAAAATACGTTCCCATGATCTGAGTGCGGGCCGCCGCTCTCCCCGGAGGCAGCGGCTCCACGGAAACGGAATGGAGGTTTTTTTATGGATCATTGCGGCGAAACCTGGAAGGAAACGGCCCAGACAGTTGCCTACACCGTGGGCCTTGGCGCGAAAAAGCTGACGGAGACCGCCAAAAAGCAGCTTGCCATCACCGATCTGCGGGCGGAGATCAATGCCTGCTTCCGGGAGCTGGGAGAGCTTCTCTATGCCACCCACACCGGCACCCCCACGGATTCCGACCTGCTGCTGGCAAAAATGCGGGAGATCGACGAGCTGCGAGCCAACCTCACGGCGCTGGAGGGGGAGCCGGTGATCCACCTGCTCTGCCCCGTCTGCGGCCATGAGGTCCGGGAGGAGGATCTCTTCTGCCGGGACTGCGGCGCAAAGCTCTGAGGTATACCCCTCCCCTCCCGCTCATACCCTTTTTCTACCGGGACGGCCCTGCCGCCCCCAGTCTGATTTGAAAATTCGAGGTAACGCCATGGCAACTCCCGGCAAAAAGCAATCCTTCTTAGGCGGTGCCGCCGTTTTGGCGGCGGCAGTGGCCATTGTGAAGGTCATCGGCTTTTTCTACAAGGTCCCGCTGAACAATATTCTGGGCGAAGTGGGAAAAACTTATTTCCAGACCGCCTATGAGATCTACAATGTGCTGCTGACCGTCTCCACGGCGGGTCTGCCCCTGGCCATCTCCAAGCTCACCAGCCAGGCCCATGCCCAGGGACGGGAAAATCAGAAGCGGAAGATCTTCCGCACCGCCATCTGGCTCTTCTTCGCCCTGGGGCTGGTGGGCTCCCTGCTGATGTTCTTTGGGGCGGAGCGGCTGGCCGCCTTCCAGAATAACGAAATGGCCGCCCAGCCCATCCGGGCCCTGGCCCCGGCGGTGTTCTGCGTGTGTCTGCTGGCCTGTATGCGGGGCTATACCCAGGGCCAGGGCAACATGAAGCCCACCGCCATCTCCCAGGTGCTGGAGGCCCTGTGCAAGGTGGGCATCGGCCTGCCCCTGGCCTGGTATATCCTGACCCTGGGCCGGGGCATGGAGGGCGTGGCCGCCGGGGCTATCTTCGGCGTCACCATCGGCACCGTGCTCTCCATGTGCTTCCTGATCCTCTACCTCTCCACCCATCGGAGCCGGACGGAGGCGCTGGACACGCCGGAGAGCAGCGGGACCATCCTGAAAAGTATCCTCGCCATCGGCATCCCCATCACGCTGAGCAACTGCGCCATGAGCATCATCACCGTTATCGACACCAAGATCATCCTGGGCCGCCTGCAGTCCGGCCTGGGACTGAGCGAGGTGGCCGCCGCGGCGCTGAAGGGCCAGTATTCCTACGCCATGGATATGCTGAACATGGTCTCCTCCTTCG
>CAZFJB010000314.1:0-1676 GCA_964519775.1 uncultured Oscillibacter sp. | reverse complement strand
TCCTTCAGATCGTCAGCCACGATCTGGGTGATCTTCTGGGTCATTTCCTTCATGTCGTCATACTGCTTCTCGGTCATCACGCCCAGCACCACCAGACCGTCCTTGGTCACCAGAGGATCGCCCAGGGCGTCGTTCTTAAAGGTGGTCTCCACATAGGCGGGGAGATCCTGGCCCTCAGTGCAGTACTGGCCATAGCGGCGGAGGAAGGAGCCCACGGCCTTGTGGCGGCAGATGACCTCCAGGCCCTTGCCGAAGACCTTGGCGGGCAGAACTTCCATGGTGGTGTTGTTCAGGTCGGCGGAGACATAGTGGGTGCGGATGCCGGCGGCATTGATCTTCTCGAAGAAGTAGATGCTCATGCGCAGATTCACATCGCCCACGCCGTCGATGGTCAGACCCACGGAATTTTCGCCGGGATCGAACACGCCGTCCTTGCCGGTGCAGTCATCTTTGAATTTCAGCAGGTAGTTGCCATTTTCCAGAGCATAAACATTCTTGGTCTTGCCGGTGTATACGAGTTCCATAAAAATACCTCCCAATATCTTCTTTCTTGATCAAAGACTTTTCAGTTCTTCCTGTAATTTCTCTTCTTTCGCGGCGATCTGAGCGGCCATGTCGGCCCGCTGGGCATCCAGCTTAGCGGCCAGGGCGTCATCACTGACGGCCAGGATCTGGGCGGCCAGTACGGCGGCGTTTTTGGCGCCGCCCACGGCCACGGTGGCCACGGGGATGCCGCTGGGCATCTGCACGGTGGCAAGCAGAGCGTCCAGTCCGTCCATAGTGCCGCCCTTCATGGGGATGCCGATGACCGGCAGGGTGGAATTTCCGGCGAAAGCCCCCGCCAGGTGGGCCGCCATGCCGGCGGCGCAGATCAGCACACCGAAGCCGTTGGCCCGGGCGCTTCTGGCGAAGTCCGCCGCCTCAGCCGGGGTGCGGTGAGCGCTGAGAATATGGGCCTCATAGGGGATGGACAGGGCGGCGAGCTGCTGGCAGGCGCCTTTGACGATGGGCCAGTCCGAATCACTGCCCATGATGACAGCAACCTTTTTCATCCGTTTTCTCCTTTCTCATACAGGCTGTGGGGCAATGCCCGCAGCAAAAAAGGGCAAACTTGTCCCTTATGTGAACAAGTTTGCCCAGACGGTCGACAATTTCCTATTACATCCGGCTCCCTTGTGGTGATCCACGCTCCGTCAGTTACCGATGCTTCGTGATTTTATTATCTCAGAAGCGGCAGGGAAAGTCAATTCTTGTCGAGGCGCTTTCATGTAGATAAATCATGGAAGATTTCGATGATTTGTTGTATATTTTGTCGATTGCGTGTAAAATAGCCGGATTTTGATAGAGATAAGTTACGCTAATTGGAAGCATTACCGCTCCTTCTTCCGCCCCGCCGGGAGATGAGGAGGGGCCATCGAAAGCATGAAAAAAAAGAGACAGGCACAGCCTGTCTTTTTTTGGCGCGAATGGCGATACAGAACGTACAATTTCTGCTTCCGGAACAAAAAATCCAATCACAAACCAGCGGAGCGTTTGCGATTGGAAAAGGAGGCGCAGCGGCATGAGCGTGCTCTGACTTATAAAAAAAGTCGGAGCAAGCGATATAAAGCTTGCTCCGACGTGGTGCGCGAGGCGGGACTTGAACCCGCACGTCCATAACGGACACTAGAACCTGA
>CAZFJB010000313.1:0-1682 GCA_964519775.1 uncultured Oscillibacter sp. | reverse complement strand
TTGCCCTTGGACTTGGACATCTTGCCGCCGTCCAGCAGCAGCCAGCCGTGGCCAAACACGTGCTTGGGCAGAGGCTCTTCCAGGCTCATGAGCATGGCGGGCCAGATGATGGAATGGAACCGGACGATCTCCTTGCCCACGATGTTCACGCCGGGCCAGTATTTGCCGTACTCATTGTAGCGGTCGTTTTCATAGCCCAGTGCGGTGATATAGTTGGTCAGGGCGTCCAGCCAGACGTAGACCACATGCTTGGTGTCAAAGTCCACAGGGATGCCCCAGGTAAAGCTGGTGCGGGAGACGCACAGATCCTCCAGGCCGGGATCGATGAAGTTCTTCACCATCTCGTTGACCCGGCTGCGGGGCTGGAGGAAGTCGGTATTCACCAGCAGATCCCGGATGCGGTCGGCATACTTGCTCAGACGGAAGAAGTAAGCCTCCTCCTCCGCGTCCACCACCGGGCGGCCGCAGTCGGGGCAGCAACCGTCCTTGAGCTGGCTCTCCGTCCAGAAGGACTCGCAGGGGGTGCAGTATTTGCCCTTGTAAGTGCCCTTATAGATATCCCCCTTGTCGTACATCTTCTTAAAGATCTTCTGCACAGAGGAGACATGGTAATCGTCCGTAGTGCGGATGAAGCGGTCATTGGAAATGTTCATCAGCTTCCACAGATCCCGGACGCCCCGGGGACCTTCCACGATGCGGTCCACAAATTCCTGGGGGGTGATGCCGGCCTCCTGCGCCTTCTGCTCGATCTTCTGGCCGTGTTCATCGGTACCGGTGAGGAACATCACGTCCTCCCCCTTCAGCCGGTGATAGCGGGCCAGCGTGTCAGTGGCTACGGTGCAGTAGGTGTGGCCGATATGCAGCTTATCCGAGGGATAATAGATCGGTGTCGTGATATAAAATGTGTCTTTTCCCATGGTGTTCTCCTTCTCTATGATAAAATTCAAATGTGATCTCTCTGAACAGTTTCAAAAATGAAAAACACCATCCCTGAGCCATGCTCAAGGACGGCGAATGACCGTGTTACCACCTTGCTTCGCCCATGCCTCACGGCACGGGCCTCAACGAGTACAAGCATACTCCCGCGCTGTAATGGGCGCGCCCAGCGCGGTTGGGCGTTTTCACGCTTTGCGCGCGGCTCCGGGGCCATGTTCCGCTTTTCCGCTCCGCGTCCCTTTTCAGCTGCCGGGACTCTCTGCGGCGGGCGTGGAAAGCCTACTCTCCCCATCTTTGCCGATGCTCTATTTTTTTACAAATACAAAAGAAGTATACCGCAATCGCAAATCTCTGTCAAGGGCAACCAAATTCCGGCTCCGCCCTTCGTCCTTTCACACTTTTTACAATTTTTTCGCAAAAAACTGTTGCATATCGCCAAATCATGGTGTATACTAAGTGCAGACAAACAGAAAGGAGTGATGCGAATGACGATGATCCGCGCAATGGTCGATCTGGATGACCTGATCTTCCAGGACCAGACTTCCTGCCACAGCGAGCGATAAGCAAGCATAATTAGGTAAGACCACGCCGATGGGCGTGGATTTTTTCTGCCCATTTTCCCCGGTCTTCGCAAAGGATCCGGTAGCTTTTGAGCCTCTTATACGCCTTTTTTATCGGCGCAATCGTTTTATTCGGTGTTTTCGTAAACGTTTGAGAATTTTTGTGTAAAAAATTGAGAATTTTTC
>CAZFJB010000312.1:0-1707 GCA_964519775.1 uncultured Oscillibacter sp. | reverse complement strand
GGGGTTTCCAAAGGGGAGGGACCGGAGTCCCTCCCCTTTGTGTCGTTTCAAGGGGGTGCGGAGAGAAATCGAACCCCCCGCGTTTCTCTTCAGGGGGCTGGGGGGATATTCTCTTTTCAAAAGAGAATATCCCCCTGCTTCTCCGTCTCAGGAAGCTGAGACTTCTTCGCATGGAGCCCATGCGCTTATTCGTAATTACAGGGAGAAGCGCAGCTTACAGATCCGGGTGATACTCCTTACAGGTACACTTCTTCCACTTCTGGCCGCTGCCGCAGGGGCAGGGATCGTTGCGGCCGATCTTGACGGTCTTCTTCACGGGCTGCTTTTTCGGCGTGGTGCCGTCGCCGCCCACGTTTTCGATCATGCCCTTGGCTACCCGTTCCCGCTTGACTTCCTCGTCCTTCTTCAAGCGGACGGAGTACAGACGGCGGACAGTCTCGTCCTGAATGGCGGCGATCATCTCGTCAAACATCTCAAGGGATTCCCGCTTGTAGACATCCACGGGGTTGTTGTTGCCGTAGCCCTGGAGCCGGACGCCCTGCTTCAGATCGTCCATGGCGTCGATGTGGTCCATCCAGTATTCGTCCACCACCCGGAGCATGATGACCCGCTCCAGCTCCCGCATGATGGGAGAGGTGATCTCGGCTTCCTTGGCCTCATAGGTCTTCTCGGCGGCGGCAATGAAGGCTTCATTGAAGTCCTCCCGCGTCTTGCCGGGGATCTCGTCATCGGAGAAGGAGACAGCGTCCTTGGCAAAGTAGATGCCCTCCATGCCCCGGAGCATCTCATGATACCGGGCGGCATCCAGCGCCTGATTTTCGCCGAAGGCCAGCGCCACATGGTTGGAGATGGAGGTGTGCATCATGTTCAGCACGGTCTCCTTGATGTCCAGACCATCCAGCACCTGGCGGCGCTGGGCATAGATGATCTCACGCTGCTTGTTCATCACATCGTCGTATTCCAGAACGGACTTACGGGACTGGAAGTTCCGGGATTCCACGGTGGTCTGGGCGTTTTCGATGGCCCGCGTCAGCATTTTGTTCTCGATGGGGGTGTCCTCGTCCAGATCGAACTTTTCCATCATGTTCTGGATGCGTTCGCCGCCAAAGAGGCGCATCAGGTCATCTTCCAGAGAGATATAGAACCGGGTCTCGCCGGGGTCGCCCTGACGGCCGGCACGGCCACGGAGCTGGTTGTCGATCCGGCGGGATTCATGGCGCTCGGTGCCGATGATGAAGAGACCGCCGGCGGCGCGGACCTTTTCCGCCTCCTCGCCGATGATGGCCTTGTGATGGGCCATCCGCTCGGCAAAGAGCTTGCGGGCAGCCAGGATCTCCTCGTTGTCGGTGTCGGCGTAGCCGGTGGCGTCCACGATGACTTCCTCAGAGAAGCCGGCCTTCACCAGGTCTGCCTTGGCCAGATACTCAGCGTTGCCGCCCAGCATGATGTCGGTGCCGCGGCCTGCCATGTTGGTGGCCACGGTGACGGCCCCCAGCTTGCCGGCCTGGGCCACGATCTCCGCTTCCTTTTCATGGTTCTTGGCGTTGAGCAGATTGTGCTGGATGCCTTCCCGGGCCAGCAGCTTGCTCAAAAGCTCGTTCTTTTCAATGGACACGGTACCCACCAGCACGGGCTGGCCCTTTTCATGGCAGGTCTTCACCTGCTCGATGACGGCCCGGAACTTGCCCATCTCCGTCTTGTAGATCA
>CAZFJB010000311.1:0-1708 GCA_964519775.1 uncultured Oscillibacter sp. | reverse complement strand
TGTATTCATACCCATCCCGCCAGACGGTCACGTCCATATACCGGGAGGCGTACTGGGTGGCGCAGGCGCCCAAGCCGTTGAGACCCAGGGAATATTCGTAGTTATCGCCGGTGAGGTTATCGTATTTGCCGCCGGCGTACAGCTCGCAGTACACCAGCTCCCAGTTGTAGCGCTGCTCCTTTTCGTTCCAGTCCACCGGGCAGCCCCGGCCCATATCCTCCACCTGGATGGAGCGGTCGTTGAACCGGGTGACGGTGATGGCCCGGCCATGGCCCTCCCGGGCCTCGTCGATGGAGTTGGACAGGATCTCAAAGACGGCGTGTTCACAGCCGTCCAGTCCGTCCGATCCGAAAATAACGCCGGGGCGCTTGCGGACCCGGTCCGCGCCCTTCAGCGAGGAGATGCTCTCGTTGCCGTAATCCTGTTTCTTTGCTGCCATAGTTCCTCCAAAGCTGGCCCGCCGTCTCTCCGGCGGACCGATACCGGGCAGGCCGCCGGAGCGGATGCCTCCCGTTTCCATAATCGGTTTATTTTAGCACAGATCTGTTCCAAGTTCAAGTATTCCTGCTGTTTCCGCCCCCGGAGACGGGGCGTTTTCCCTATTTTACCGTGAAAACTCGAAGGAATTGCGCAAATCAGCGCCGCACCCCCTTGTAAAACGGGAAAAAAAAGAGTACAATACCCCTATTATCGTGCTAAAATCTGCAAAGGACGGATCATAACAATGAGTTATACAAAAATTGCCGCGATTTTTGCTGACAGCGAGGCCCTTGCCGGCCAGAGCGTCACCGTGGGCGGCTGGGTGCGCACCATCCGGGATTTGAAGGGCTTCGGTTTTGTCGAGCTGAACGACGGCTCCTGCTTCCGCAATCTCCAGGTGGTGATGGAGGCGGAGGCCCTGGCCAACTATAAGGAGATCGCCGCCCAGAACGTGGGCGCGGCCCTGATCGTCACCGGCACCGTGACCCTGACGCCGGAGGCCAAGCAGCCCTTGGAACTGAAGGCCACGGAGATCGCTGTGGAGGGCGTGTCCTCTCCGGACTATCCCCTTCAGAAAAAGCGCCACAGCGTGGAGTTCCTGCGGACCATCCAGCATCTGCGTCCCCGGACGAACCTGTTCTCCGCCACCTTCCGGGTGCGGAGCACGGCGGCCTACGCCATCCACAAGTTTTTCCAGGACCAGGGCTTCGTCTATGCCCAGACGCCCATCATCACCTCCAGCGACTGTGAGGGCGCCGGCGAAATGTTCCAGGTGACCACTCTGGATCTGGACAACGTGCCCCGCACGGAGGACGGCCAGGTGGACTACAGCCAGGACTTTTTCGGCAAGAAGACCAGCCTGACGGTCTCCGGCCAGCTCAACGCCGAAAACTTCGCCATGGCCTTCGGCAATGTATATACATTCGGCCCCACCTTCCGGGCGGAGTGTTCCTACACCCAGCGCCACGCCGCTGAGTTCTGGATGGTGGAGCCGGAAATGGCCTTCACCGATCTGAACGGCTATATGGACAATGCCGAGGCCCTCATCAAATACATCATCAACTATGTGATGGAGCGCTGCCCCCAGGAGATGGACTTCTTCAACCAGTTTGTGGACAAGGGGCTGAAGGAGCGGCTGGAACACGTCGCCTCCTCCGACTTTGGCCGGGTGACCTATACCGAGGCGGTGGAGCTGCTGAAAAAGAGCGGCGAGAAGTTCGACTATCCC
>CAZFJB010000310.1:0-1711 GCA_964519775.1 uncultured Oscillibacter sp. | reverse complement strand
TTTTCCACCGTGCACGGCGCATTTTCTTTTTGATGTTTCAAAAAGAAAATGGGGGTGCATCCTGTGCGGCGGAACGCCGCATTTCAGTGGGCAAAGCCCACCTTTTCAGGAACCTGGTTTATATGCCCCATAAATATTCGAAGGACATATTGTCCAATATTGCGGCAGTACGATTTGTCCTATTTTACAATCATTTCGGTGATTGAAATGAATTTGAGGATCCGTGATCTACGGGAAGATAAAGACTTAAAGCAAAAGACGCTGGCTGACTATTTGATGTGCGACCAGTCGCTGTATTCCAAGTATGAGCGGGGAGAGCGGGAATTGCCCCTGCGGCTGGCAGTAATGTTGGCCGAATACTATGGCGTCAGCATGGACTATTTAGTGGGCCTGACGGATACGCCTGCGCCATATCCCCGGAAAAAGAGATGATGAAGCTGTTTGGAGCCATCATTGACCTGCTGTTTCCGCCCAAGTGCCCCTTCTGCGGCAAGATCCTGGATGCTGTGGGCATCTGCGATGACTGCGAAAAGGACCTGCCGTGGATCAGGGAGGACAAGGTGGTGGTCACTGACGGCGCGCTGATCTGCGCCGCACCGCTGCGGTATGAGGATGCAGTGCGGGAGACGCTGCTGCGACTGAAATTCCAGGGCGGGTCCGCTTTGGCGGAGCCTTTGGGCGAGGTGCTGGCCCGGTGCGCCGCGGAACGGTTCGGCGGGGAATTTGACACAGTGACGTGGGTGCCGGTGAGCCGGAAGCGCTTGAAAAAGCGGGGCTACGACCAGTCCCGCCTATTGGCGGAGGCTGCCTGCCGTCATTGGGATACCAAGCCGGTCCGGCTGCTGGACAAGGTGCAGGACAACCCGGCCCAGTCCGGCCTGCAAGGGGAGGCCGCCCGGCGGGCCAACGTGCTGGGTGTCTACGACCCGGTGGATCCGGACGCGATTTGCGGCAAGCGCATTTTGCTGGTGGATGACATCCACACCACCGGCGCCACGCTCTCCGAATGTGTCCGGGTGCTGGAGGAGCATGGAGCATCATCGGTCCGCTGCCTGACGCTGGCCAGGACACCCCATGAAAAACAGGCAAAAAAGGCAAAAAATTCATGATTCCCATCTTGCAATCGTGTAATTGTGCCGTTATAATGTAAAATGTATGATTGTGAGTGGACGAAAGCGTCCATAATAGATAAGAAAATGACATACAAGACGCCAATATGGCAGTGAAAGGGTTCAATATGGCATTTGCAAAAGACATCGGTATCGATCTGGGTACCGCTTCCGTTCTGGTATATGTGAAGGGCAAGGGGGTCGTTTTGAACGAGCCCTCCGTGGTGGCTATGGACAAGTCCACCGGCAAGCTGCTGAAGGTGGGCACCGACGCTCAGGCTATGCTGGGCCGCACCCCTGGCAACATCATCGCCATCCGCCCCCTGCGGGAGGGCGTTATCTCCGACTATGACATGACGGAGCGGATGCTCAAGGAGTTCATCCACAAGGTGGCGGGCTTCTCCTTCGTCAAGCCCCGGGTCATCATCTGCGTGCCCTCCGGCATTACCGAGGTAGAAGAGCGTGCCGTCATCGACGCGGGCATCCAGGCCGGCGCCCGGAAGGTCTATCTCATTGAGGAGCCGGTAGCCGCCGCCATCGGCGCGGGCATCGACATCACCCAGCCGGACGGCCACATGGTGGTGGACATCGGCGGCGGTACC
>CAZFJB010000309.1:0-1715 GCA_964519775.1 uncultured Oscillibacter sp. | reverse complement strand
TCCGCATCACGGACAGCTGCCAGGGCTGCATTTCCCACCCCTGCATGAACGTCTGCCCCAAGGACGCTATCTATCTGGATGAGAACAAGCACTGCCACATCGACCAGAGCAAGTGTATCAAGTGCGGCAAGTGCTTCAATCAGTGCCCTTACCGGGCCATCTCCAAGATCGAGCGGCCCTGCGCCGCCGCCTGCGGCATGGACGCCATCGGCTCTGATGAGATGGGCCGTGCCACCATCAATTATGATAAGTGCGTCTCCTGCGGTATGTGCCTGGTGAACTGCCCCTTTGCCGCCATCGCTGACAAGAGCCAGATCTTCCAGGTGATCCAGACCATCCAGCGGGGCGAGGAGGTCATCGCCTGCGTGGCTCCCGCCTTTGTGGGCCAATACGGCAAGGACGCCACCCCCGCCAAGCTGAAAGCCGCTATGCGGACCCTGGGCTTCGCGGATGTGGTGGAAGTGGCAATCGGCGCGGATCTCTGCACCGTGGAAGAGGCCCACGACTTCCTGGAGGAGGTCCCCAACAAGCTGGAGTGGATGGGCACCAGCTGCTGCCCCGCCTGGTCCATGATGGCCAAGACTCTCTTCCCCCAGTTCAAGGACAACATCTCCATGGCGCTGACCCCCATGGTCATTACCGCCCGCATGGTGAAAAAGGACCGCCCCAACGCCCGGATCGTGTTCATCGGGCCCTGCGCCGCCAAAAAGCTGGAGGCTAACCGCAGATCCGTCCGCTCCGATGTGGACTTCGTGCTGACCTTTGAGGAGCTGCAGGGCATTTTTGACGCCAAGGAGATCGACTTCAAGACCATTGAGGCCGACCCGGCAGACGATATGACGGAAGGCAGCGGCCTGGGCCGCGGCTTTGCCGTGGGCGGCGGCGTGGCCGCCGCCGTGGTGGAGGCCATCCACCACATCGCCCCCGACCGGGAAGTGCTCATCGAGTATGGCGACGGCCTGAAGGAGTGCCGCAAGATGCTGGCCATGGCCAAGGCCGGCAAGCGGAAGGGTTATCTGCTGGAGGGCATGGGCTGCCCCGGCGGCTGCGTGGCCGGCGCCGGCACCATCCGTCCCGTGAAGGAATCCATCACCAATGTCAGCAATTTCAAAAACGAGGCTTCCATCCAGAGCACCACAGAGAGTCCCCATCTCCACCGGCTGGAAGAGGTGGAGGAAGCCTGATCTCACATACACAAAACCCCCCAGGCGTTTTCCAAAAGGAAAACGCCTGGGGGGTTACATGAACACAGTGAAAGCGCCGTCCCACGGAAAACGTGGGGCGGCGCTTTTTCCTGTTTTACCGGCTGTAATTCCGCATCCGCCAGACGATGGCGGAGACCTGCCCCCGGGTCAGGGTGTTGTTGGGCTTATAGGTGCTGGTGCCGTTGGAGAAATAGCCCTCGATGATCCCGGCGGCGTTCAGCGCCTGGACATAGACATCGTTGGTGTCGGTAAAGGGCTTTTTATTGGAGAGGTTGGAGGTGGAGAGCTTCATGGCCTTGGCCGCGATCTGTGCGATCTGGAGCCGGGTGATGGGCCCGTTCAGATTGGGATTGCCGCTGACCAGACCGTCTGCCTTTGCCCTGGCCAGATACCCGCTGAAGGTGCTGTTCTTGACAGTGGGGGCCTGCTCACCGTAGCCCGCCGCCAGCATGATGAGCTTCAGCGCCGCGCCGTAGGTAATGGTGTTCTTCTCCTGATAGGTGCCGTTGC
>CAZFJB010000308.1:0-1719 GCA_964519775.1 uncultured Oscillibacter sp. | reverse complement strand
GCATTGGAGGAATTAGGCGTATGAGATATTATGGCAGAGTGTTCCGTCCCCCCTCTGAGGCGTACAGCCTCATCGTGCAGGTGACGTATGGGTGCAGCAACAACACCTGCGCCTTCTGTGATATGTTCAAGGAGAAGCGGTTTGCCCTCCGCCCCATGGAGGAGATCCTGGAGGACTTTCGCATTGCCCGCCGGACCTACCGCTATGTGGACAAGGTGTTTCTGGCGGACGGCGACGCGCTGGTCCGCAGAGCCTCCGACCTGTATGTGATCCTGGACTATATCAAGGAGCTGTTTCCGGAGTGCAAGCGGGTGGCGGCCTACGGTTCTCCCCCCAGCATCCGTATCCGCACGGATGAGGAGCTGCGGACTTTGCGGGAGAAGGGTCTGACCCTGATCTACATGGGTCTGGAATCCGGCTGTGACGAGGTTTTGAAGCTGATGCGCAAGGGGCAGGACTGCGCCGAGATCGTGGCCATGGGCCAGAAGGTCCACAAGGCCGGCATGGGCCTGTCCGTCACGGCCATCACCGGTCTGGGCGGTCCGGAGCTGATGGAGCAGCACGCCGTGGAGACGGCCAAGGCCTTCAACGCCATGAACCCGGAGTATATCGGGATGCTGACGCTGGTGGTGGAGCCGGAGACACCGCTGGAGGACTGGGTGAGGGCGGGCACCTTCAAGCTGCTGACCCAGGAGCAGGTGCTGGAGGAGACCCGCCTGCTGGTGGAGAATCTGGACTGCCCCGGCAGCATTTTCCGCATGAACCACGCCAGCAACTATCTGGTCCTCAAGGGCACCCTGAATCAGGACAAGGAGGCCATGCTGGCCGAGATCGAGCGGGCCAAGCAGGACATGAGCTGTCTGCGGCCTGACGCCTGGCGCGGCGTGTAAGCGCCCCGAACGGCCATCCTGAAAACACAATGAAGCATCCCCTCTCCCGCATGGGAGAGGGGATGCTTTTTCGCTGCTCAGAATTTCTGGTCCTTGGCAGTGTCGCAGTAGGCGCAGCGGTAGGTGCGCTGTTCCGGGTCACTGAGCAGGAAGATGGCGTCCAGCTGCGGCTCACTGACGGTGATGCAGCGGGGATTCTTACAGTGGATGATGTTGGTGAGACGGCGGGGCAGCTCCAGCCGCTTCTTCTCCACCCGCTGGCCGTCCCGGATGATGTTCACAGTGATGTTGGGGTCGATGTAGCCCAGCACGTCCAGATCCACCTCCATAGGGGTGTCGATCTTGATGATGTCCTTCTTGCCCATGCGGCCGCTGCGGACGTTTTTGATGATGGCCACGGAGCAGTCCAGCGCGTCCAGCTTCAGGTACTTGTAGATGTCCATGCTTTTCCCGGCCTGAATGTGGTCCAGGACCACGCCGTTTTGGATGCTGTCAATATTCATAGCGAAAGACTCCTTTCCTCAGACCTGAATGTTCAGCAGCTTTAAGATCAGGGCCATGCGGGCGTACTTGCCGTTTTTGACCTGCCGCCAGTAGGCGGCACGGGGGTCCCGGTCCACGCTGACGGAAATCTCGTTCACACGGGGCAGGGGATGGAGGATGGACAGGTCCGCCTTGGCCCGCTCCAGCTTTTCCGGGGTGAGGATGTAGCTGTCCTTCAGGCGCAGGTAGTCCTCCTCGTTGAAGAACCGCTCCTTCTGGACACGGGTCATGTACAGAATGTCCAGCTCCGGGAGAGCGGCCTCCAGCTCGGTGGTCTGGGTGTAGG
>CAZFJB010000307.1:0-1720 GCA_964519775.1 uncultured Oscillibacter sp. | reverse complement strand
GCTTCACACGAGGTCAAGGGAATTCCCTTGGCCTTTTTCTTTTGCCAAAATCAGGTGCGCACCTGTTTTTATATAGTTCCTATTCACCCGCAGGCGGCACAAAGTACACGCGCTGTCTGCACCGAAATATTTGGAGGTAAATATTATGTTGAATATTCGTGATGTACAAATCGATCCGGCTTCTCGGGGCAAGGTCATGCTTCTTGTTGAAGTAAAGCCTGTACAGGAATTCAAGGATCATAAGCCTACGGGAGTCGTCCGGCGTTGTCCTCGCTCGCACGGGTAGCATTACCCACGCGAGCGGAGTAGCAGTTTTATTCAGCGGATCACTTGAGCTGATCCAGCGTCAGGGAAAAGCTGGGCATAAACGTCTCCAGGAAGTATGCCACCTCCGGCAGGCCGTAGCCCTCCAGGGCGGCACGGGTCTGATCGGCGGCATCCCGGAACTCGTTGTTCCCGGCCTTCAGCTCCTCCACGCACTTGATATAGGCGGAGAGTTTATCCGCCGCCTTCACCAGCCGCTCTGTTTCCCCATCCGGCCGCAGCACCGGCTCGTACACCGGCCGCAGCTCCGGCGGCAGCATTTCCAGCAGCTTTTCCTCCGCCACGGCCTCCACATCCTTATAGGCTTTGCGGATGGCGGGGTTATCATACTTGATGGGGGTGGGCATATCGCCAGTGAGGATCTCGCTGGCATCATGGTACAGTGCGGCGGCAGCCACAGCGCCGGCGTCCGCGTGGCCGCCGAACTTCTCATTGCGGATGATGGCCAGGGCGTGGGCCAGCGCCGCCACCTGGTGGCTGTGCTCCTGGACGTTTTCCGGGGCGGTATTGCGCATCAGGGCCCAGCGCTGGATAAAGCGCATCCGGGAAAGATAGGCAAAAAAGTGGCTTTTCATCTCTTATTCCTCCAGTTCTCCCAGAAGGGCCTCGCCCTCCACACTGGTGATATGGACATTTTTCAGCACATTGTGGAGGTCTTTGCCCTCCACCAGCACCTCCATATAATTGGGGGCGTGTCCGAAAAATTTACCGTTTTTCGGCTGCTCAAACAGCACCGGATAGGTCCTGCCCACGCAGCCGGCCAGATAAGCCCGGTGCATCTCCTCCGCTACGGCGGCGGCACGGCGGGCCCGCTCTTCCTTCACCGCTTTGGGGATCTGCTCCATCTTCGCCGCCGGGGTGCCGGGGCGGATGGAATAGGGGAAAATGTGCATCTGGGCAAAGCCGCACCGGCGGATAAAGTCCAGAGAAGCGGCAAACTCCGCCTCCGTTTCCTCCGGGAAGCCCACGATCATATCCGTGGTGACGGCAGGACGGTCGAAAAACCGGTTCAAAAGCGTGACGGACTCCAAAAACCGGGCGGTGTCATATTTGCGGTTCATGCGTTTCAGCGTGGCGTCACACCCGGACTGCATGGAGAGGTGGAACTGGGGACACAGATCCGGCAGAGCGGCGGCACGGCGGCAGAAATCCTCCGTCACGGTCCTTGGTTCCAGACTGCCCAGCCGCAGCCGGACGCCCGACGCCGCGGCGCTGAGCGCTTCCAGCAGGTCGATCAGACTCTGGCCGTTTTTCAGGTCATGGCCCCAGGAAGAGATCTCAATGCCGGTGAGCACGATCTCCCGATAGCCCTCACCCGCCAGTTTCCGGGCCTGCTCCGCCGCCCGGTCCATGGGCAGGGACCGCACCGGTCCCCGGGCATAGGGGATGATGCAGT
>CAZFJB010000306.1:0-1726 GCA_964519775.1 uncultured Oscillibacter sp. | reverse complement strand
TTCCGCACCGTGACGGTGAAGTTCTCCGGCGCGCCCAGACGGGTCTGGTCATCCGTCAGGGAATACTGGGTCTTGGCCATGCAGATGGGCAGATCGCCAAAGCCCAGGTCGATGAGCTGCTTCATCTGTTTTTCCGCGCCTGCGGTCAGCACGGCCTTGGCACCGCCGTAGACCCGGTTCACGATGGCGTTGAGCTTGAAAATGATGGAGGTGTTGTCGGGATAGGCGAAGGTGAATGCGTCCGCTTTCGGTTCCTCGCACAGACGGACGACTTCCTCGGCCAGTGCCTTGCCGCCCTCACCGCCCTTGGCCCAGACCTCGCTGAGAGCCACGTTGACGCCCAGCTCCCGGCACTTGTCCTCCACCAGCTTCAGCTCGGCGGCGGTATCCGTGGGGAAGGCATTGATAGCCACCACACAGGGCAGGTGGAAGGTATTCTTGATGGTGTCCACATGATGGAGCAGATTGGGCAGACCCTGTTCCAGCGCCGCCAGATTTTCGTTGTTCAGTTCCGCCTTGGGGCAGCCGCCGTGGTGCTTCAGGGCACGGACGGTGGCAACGACCACGACCGCGTCAGGGGTCAGCCCCGCCAGACGGCATTTGATGTCCAGGAATTTCTCCGCGCCCAGATCCGCGCCGAAGCCGGCCTCCGTCACGGCGTAGTCCGCGAGACGCAGCGCCATGCGGGTGGCGGTAACAGAGTTGCAGCCGTGGGCGATGTTGGCGAAGGGGCCGCCGTGGACAAAGGCGGGGGTGCCTTCCAGCGTCTGGACCAGGTTGGGCTTCAGCGCGTCCTTCAGCAGGGCGGTCATGGCGCCCTCGGCCTTCAGATCGTGGGCGGTGACGGGCTTGCCGTCATAGGTATAGGCCACCACCATGCGGCCCAGGCGGGCCTTCAGATCCGGGATGTCCCGGGCCAGGCACAGCACCGCCATGACCTCGCTGGCCACGGTGATGTCGAACCCATCCTCCCGGGGCACGCCCTGCATTTTGCCGCCAATGCCGTCGATCACATGGCGGAGCTGGCGGTCGTTCATGTCCACGCAGCGCTTCCAGGTGATCTGCTTGACGTCGATGCCCAGGGCGTTGCCCTGCTGAATGTGGTTATCCAGCATGGCAGCCAGCAGGTTGTTGGCCGCGCCGATGGCGTGGAAATCGCCGGTGAAGTGGAGATTGATGTCCTCCATGGGCACCACCTGAGCGTAGCCGCCGCCGGCGGCGCCGCCCTTCACACCGAACACAGGCCCCAGAGACGGCTCCCGCAGCGCCAGCATGGCATTTTTGCCGATCTTCCGCAGACCGTCGGCCAGACCCACGGAGGTGGTGGTCTTCCCCTCGCCGGCGGGGGTGGGGTTGATGGCGGTGACCAGGATCAGCTTGCCGTCAGGCCGCTGATTTTCCCGCAGAAGCGCGTAGTCCACCTTGGCCTTGTAGCGGCCATAGAGTTCCAGGTACTGCTCGTCCACACCGGCGGCCGCGGCGATTTCGGTGATGGGCTTCATTTGGCACTGCTGGGCGATCTCAATATCAGTCATCATGGAAAGAGCCCTCCTTCATCAGATCTCAAAGTATTTTTTCGCGGAGGCGAACAGCTTCATGTCGTAGCAGCCGTCCACGTTTTTGTATGTGCCGGGGGAGAAACGCTCGGAGTGGCCCATCTTGCCCAGCACACGGCCATCGGGAGAGGTGATGCCCTCCACGGCCCAGACGGAGCCGTTGGGGTTCA
>CAZFJB010000305.1:0-1726 GCA_964519775.1 uncultured Oscillibacter sp. | reverse complement strand
GTCTCGGAAACGGTCAGCATCCGTCAGTCCTCCTCATCCGGCAAAACGGCGTCGTTATCCGGGTTCACGGGCTTCACTTTTTCGGGGTCCCGCAGGACTTCCAGAATATGAGCGCCGTAGGCGATGGAGTTATCCGCAGTGAACTGCAGTTCCGGCGTGTAACGGAGTTGGAGGGATCGCCCCAGCTCCCGGCGCAAAAAGCCGGCGGCGGACTTGAGCCCCTTCATGACTTCCTTTTCCTGGCTCTTGTCCAGCACGCTGACAAAAACCTTGCAGTAGCGCAGATCGCCGGTGGTGTCCACCCGGGTGATGGAGACCATGCCCACCTGAGAGACCCGGGGGTCCTTCAGAAAGCGGATCTGCTCCGCCAGCTCCCGCTGGATCTCCTCATTGATGCGGCCAATACGGTTCGATGCCATAATAAAACTCTCCTTTCAGAGTGTGTGCGTGGGATCAGTTTTCCCGCTTTTCAGTGGGCGCTCCCGATGGGAGCGGCCTGTTTCCGGGTCAGGAGCCTGTGAAGTCCCAGACCCGCCAGCAGATTCAGTGTATACACCACGGCGTAGTAGAACAGATGCCGTGGGCCGATGTCCAGATAGGGGGCCAGCGTGTCGAACTCCCGTGTGATGATGACGTTGATGAGATAAATTTCCAGACTGCTCTCACCCACCCGCCGCAGAGCGCGGCGCGGACCGCCGGGAAACCGCTCTGTGAGCCACGCCAGCAAAAGTGTGCCGGGGAGCAGCTGCGCGCCGATGAGGTAGCAGGGGGAGATATAGAACTTATTCAGCAGGCGCAGGGCGGTAACGACCCAGCCCACAGCGCTCCCGCCGATTTGGCATAATTTTTGTGGGGGGGCCTGTTTCCCAGAGAGCTGACGGCCAACATACATCCCCAAAGCGAAGGCCGGAAGGCGGCAGATGAAATCCTCCGTATAATTCAGGCGCACAGGGATGCTGAGACGGTAGATGCCATAGGAAATGGGGAACATGGCGGCGGTGAGCCAGCCGGGGAAACGGCAGCGGCGGAGGAGTCTTGCGTACAGCGGAGCCAGAGCGTAAAAGGCCAGCACCGCCGGGATATACCAGTTGAAAGCGCCATCGATGTGGAACCAGTAATAGAGCGTGGAGAGGTTCCAGGCCAGAACGCCCCAGCCGATACGCCCACGGATCACAAGATACAGGCTGTAAAGTCCCACGATGAGCCAGAAAGTGGGCAGTATCCGCCGTGCCCGCCGCAGGTAAAACGACAGAAGGGAGGGCGTTTCCTCTTTGTTCAGAGAAACATACAGCCCCATGGCGGAGAGCAGAATGAAGATGTCCACGCCCGCGAAGCCCAGATACTTGAAGGCGTCCAGCGGGAAAAAGCCGAATTTGAAGGGGTATGCGTGAAACAGCATGACCCACAGGGCCGCAAGGCCCATCAGCTCAGAGCGGTATCGGCTCAGACGTTGGTACATGGCGAACTCCTTTCGGGATGCGGCGTTCCGCCGCTGGGAAGCGGGCTTTGCCCACTGAAATGCGGCGTTTCACCGCACGAAGCGCCGCTATGCGGCGCAAGATTGAATCCCCATTTTCTTTTCGGTTGCGCCGAAAAGAAAACGGCCATTCATGGTCAAAAGAAAAGACGCTTAGGGATGAATTGACACGTGAAGTGTCAATTCACCCAATACGGGAGTTATTGGTACGCACTTCCGACAAA
The DNA here is from genome assembly GCA_964519775.1 of uncultured Oscillibacter sp. GTDB lineage: Bacteria > Bacillota > Clostridia > Oscillospirales > Oscillospiraceae > Oscillibacter. Next base: position 25 of record CAZFJB010000305.1, on the reverse strand, counting down.
ATCCAGCGGTCTCCTACCGGCTGCG
>CAZFJB010000304.1:0-1736 GCA_964519775.1 uncultured Oscillibacter sp. | reverse complement strand
TCAGCGTATGCTATGGGCGAAAACCGGTCAAGACCTTACAGAAAACAGGAGCAGCATACCATGCAGGAAAATATCATCGTAAAAGGCGCCCGAGCCAATAACCTGAAAAATGTGGACGTCACCATCCCCCGGGACAAGCTGGTGGTGATGACCGGCGTGTCCGGCAGCGGCAAATCATCGCTGGCCTTTGACACTATCTACGCTGAGGGACAGCGGCGGTATGTGGAGAGCCTTTCCTCCTACGCCCGGATGTTCCTGGGCCAGATGGACAAGCCGGATGTGGACTATATCGAGGGCCTCAGCCCCGCCATCTCCATCGATCAGAAGACCACCAGCAAAAACCCCCGCTCCACCGTGGGCACGGTGACGGAGATCTACGATTATCTCCGCCTGCTCTGGGCCCGGGCGGGCACGCCCCACTGCCCCAAGTGCGGCAAGGAGATCCGCCAGCAGACCATCGACCAGATCATCGACCAGGTGGTCTCCCTGCCGGAGGGTACCCGCATCCAGGTGATGGCCCCCGTCATCCGGGGCAAAAAGGGTGAACACGCCAAGGTGTTGGAGGATGCCAAACGCTCCGGCTATGTGCGGGCCCGGGTGGATGGGAACCTCTATGAACTGGACGAGGAGATCAAACTCGAAAAGAACAAAAAGCACAACATTGAGATCATCGTGGACCGGCTCATCATCCGGCCCGACATCCGCCAGCGGCTGACGGACAGTGTGGAGACCGCCGCCAAGCTGGCGGGGGGCCTGATCCTGGTGAACCTCCTGCGGGAGGAGCAGGATCTCTCCTTCTCCCAGAACTACGCCTGTGAGGACTGCGGCATCTCCATGGAGGAATTGACCCCCCGGATGTTCTCCTTCAACAATCCCTTCGGCGCCTGCCCCACCTGCACGGGCCTTGGCAGCCAGCAGAAGGTGGACCCGGCCCTCATCGTGCCGGAGGTGGGCAAGTCCCTGCTGGATGGGGCCATCCAGGCCAGCGGCTGGAACAACATCCGGGGAGACGGCATCTCCCGGATGTATTTTGAAGCCCTGTCGAAAAAATACCATTTTTCCCTTACTGAGCCGTGGAGCGACCTCTCTGACGAGGCCAAGGACATCATTCTCTACGGTACAAGGGGAGAAAAGCTGGAACTGCACTACGATCAGCCCCGGGGCAAGGGCGTTTTGCAGCAGCCCTTTGAGGGCATCTGCAACAACATTGAGCGCCGCTATAGGGAGACCCAGTCCGACGCCAGCCGCCGGGAGCTGGAGGAGCTGATGAGCGAGTGCCCCTGCCCGGAGTGTCAGGGCCGCCGCCTGCGGAAGGAGTCTCTGGCGGTGACGGTGGGAGACAAAAATATCCATGATTTTACCGTCCTCTCTGTGGAGGACGCCCTTTCCTGGCTGGATACTTTGCGCCTGACGGAGCAGCAACTGCTCATCGCGGACCGAATTTTGAAGGAGATCCGCTCCCGGCTGGGCTTTTTGCGGTCCGTGGGCCTGAGCTATCTGACCCTCTCCCGCAGCGCCGGGACCCTCTCCGGCGGCGAGAGCCAGCGCATCCGGCTGGCCACTCAGATCGGGTCCTCCCTGATGGGCGTGCTGTATATTCTGGACGAGCCGTCCATCGGCCTGCACCAGCGGGACAACGACAAGCTGCTGGCCACCCTGCGCCACCTGCGGGACATGGGCAACAGTCTCATTGTCGTGGAGCACGACGAGGACACCATGCGGGCGGCGGACTACCT
>CAZFJB010000303.1:0-1743 GCA_964519775.1 uncultured Oscillibacter sp. | reverse complement strand
TGCCCACGGCGGAATCCTTGCCGCCGGTCATCTGCACGGCGAAGCCGAACAGGATCGAGAACACGATGAGCGGCAGCATGGCACGGCGGCTCAGCAGACCCACGAAGTCTTCAGCAGTGAAGAAGTTGACGATCAGCTCCGTCATGGTGGCGTGTTCGCCCACTTCTTCCGCGGCGATATCGGCCCAGGGGACCAGAACAGGGGGGAAAACCTTCAACAGCAGGAACATGATGACGGCGGCGATAGCACCGGTGATGACGAAGGTGGTAATGGTGGTGCCCATGATCTTGCCGGCCCGCTCCTTGCTCTCCATGGCGGCCACGGAGCCTGCGATGGAGGCGAACACCAGCGGCACCACGATGCAGAACATCATGTTGATGAACACCTTGCCAAGGAAGGCGATGCTGTGACCGAAGCCGGGGGCAAACCAGCCCACCAGAGCACCGGCTACCATACAGCCCAGCAGAATGCCGAGAAAGCGGTAGTTTTTTGCGACAGATCTCTTATCCATATAAATCCTCCTAAAACAATGGATGATTATTTTACAAGGCAGAGGTCTTCGTCTGTGACCTCGCCCTTGCAAACGATGTTGGTGGGACCGGTGAGATACAGGTTTTTGACGGCGCTGCCAGTCCGGTCCACATCCACGGTGAGCTGGCCGCCGGTCATGTTGCCCCTGACCTGATGACCGCTGACCTTGCCCTGCAGGGTCAACACCGTGACAACGCAGCCGGTGCCAGTGCCGCAGGCGTAGGTAAAATCCTCCACGCCCCGCTCAAAGGTACGCTCGTAAATTTCGTCCTCGCCGGTGAGCTCGTAGAAATTCACATTGGCCCCCTTGGGGAAGCCGGCATAGTGCCGGAGATTGCGCCCCAGCTCCCGCAGCTCGTTTTCATCGGCGTTTTTCAGACCGTGATAGGGGATCACCGCGTGGGGCAGACCCGGATCGCCTAATTCCAAATAGGAGCCGGTGTAGCGGACACCGCCCACCTCCATGGGCATATCCAGTCGGATGACGGAAGGATCGTTGAGCCGGATGCGGTAGAGGCGCTGGTCGATGCGCTGGCCGATGACGATCCCGGCGGTGGTCTCCACGGTCTGAGTCTCACCGGCCAGACCGTTCTCATAACCGTACCGGCAGATACACCGTGCGCCGTTGCCGCACATTTCGCCAAGGCTTCCGTCGGAATTGTAGAACAGCATTCGGTAATCACCGCCCTGAAGGGGAGCATCCACCACCATCAGGCCGTCGGCCCCGATGGAGAGATGCCGCTCACAGAGCGTGCGGGCCAGCATGGGGAAGCAGTCGGGAGGCAGATGTTCCTCCATATTATTTATAATGAGAAAGTCGTTTCCGGCGCCGTTCATTTTCCAAAAGCGCATGTGGGTCACCTCGCAGTTGATGGCTTCCGCCATGATTCAAATGATTTGTGCTTTATATTATAATTGGGCGGAGCGCAAAAAACCACCGGATATTGTGCGGAGAACCATGCAAATCGTGCGCTCAGATGACGTCGACAGGGCGGATAACCGGCAAAACAGGGCAAAAGGTGTCGAGATATTCTGTGAGATGACAAATTCTGATCCTGGCATAAGTAAGAATAATGATAAAAATTAAAAAATAGTGTTGACAAAAGGGGAAATGTCTGGTATTCTAACTAAGCTGTTTGACGGCGATGAAGTTCAGAGCGTTGAGTGCGAAAGAGTTTGAAAAAACTTGAAAAAGTACTTGACAAACAGAAC
>CAZFJB010000302.1:0-1769 GCA_964519775.1 uncultured Oscillibacter sp. | reverse complement strand
CCGCCAAGAAAATGGAAGCCGGACGCAAAGAATTCCAGCGTGACGGCACGCCTGACGTGGATCTGGTGCTGACTACCCAGGAGATCATCACCATGATCAAGGAGTCCGGCATCCGCTTTACGGAACTGGAGGGCGAAGCGCCTGATCTGCCCTTCGGCATGGGCACCGGCGCGGCCACGATCTTTGGCACCACCGGCGGCGTGGCGGAAGCGGTCGCCCGCCGTGTGGTGGAGGACAAGTCCAGGAACACACTGCAGGCCATTCAATTCTCCGGTCTGCGCGGCAATGACGCGATCCGTGAGGTCTCCCTGCCTGTCGGCGACCGTGTATTGCAGATCGCGGTGGTCCACGGTCTTGTCAACGCCAAAAAACTGCTGTCCGATATTGAGGACGGCACGGCTTATTACGATCTGGTGGAAGTGATGACCTGCAAGACCGGCTGTGTCGGCGGCGCGGGGCAGCCCTACGGTCTGATCCCCGTCAAGCAGCAGCGGGCCGCCGGACTGTATGAAGCCGACCGCAACGCCCTGATCAAGCAGTCTGAAAGCAACCCCATCGTTGTGGAGCTTCTGGATAAATTGGGTGAGCGCACCCATGAGCTGCTCCATGTCCATTACGGCGAGGACGCCGCCAACTGACAGCAGTCTCGATCTCATCTGTAAGGATCATAAAAGCCGGACCCGTGGGGCTCCCCCGGGTCCGGCCTTTTCTGTCTGCCGATAAACAGCGCCCGCCCCCGGAACAAAATCCGGGGGCGGGCGTTGTTCTGTTATTCGCTCCGGCGGCGGGCACGTCGCTTATGCCCGGGCCGCCTCGCTTTGGGAAAAGGCCTCCAGCGCCGCGGCGTCTGCCGCCCGCTTTTCCTCAATGGCCTCTTTCAGCAGCATATCCTTCACCTTCATGAGCCGGGTGGTGGTGGCGCGGTCGTTTTCATCCAGCTTCATGGTGATATAGCGGATCGCCTCCTGAGTGTCGGGGATCATCACATATTCCAGCGCGTTGACCCGGCGGCGGGTCTTTTCGATCTCCTCCGCCATGAGCTGGGCGGATTTTTCGATCTGCGCCAGCTTCAGCATTTTCCGGAACACGCGCCCCAGGGCCTCCACCGCGTCATCCAGCTCGCCGGAGGTGGCGGCGAAGCCGTAAGGATAGATGTCGGAATCCGACTGGGTCTTGGTGCGGAAGTCGTATACCGGTACGTTAACGGACATGATGTTCTCCGTGGTGCGTGTCAGCTCCACGCTCTGCTTGGGGTACAGCAGGGCCTGCTCCAGCGCCTCGGAACTCATAAGGGCCGAGGCCACGGTGAAGGACTTGTGGACCGTCATCAGCTCGTCCTCCACCTCGGCACGGAGGTCTTTCACCTCCCGGACGGTATCCAGGAACTGCTTCATCAGCTCATCCCGCTTGTCTTTGAGCAGCTTGTGGCCCCGTTGGGCGGTCTTCAACTTGCCCTTCAGGCGAGTGAGTTCCATACGGGTAGGGCTGACCGTGATATTCGCCATGGTCTACCCCTCCTTACTCTTCGTCCTTTTTGGGCCAGTATTTTTCGATCAGCTCCGGTTTGATACGCTTGAGTTCGCTCTTGGGCAGGATGCTCAAAAGTTCCCAGCCCAGATCCAGCGTCTCCTGGATGGAGCGGTTTTCCTCATAACCCTGGTTGACGTAGCGCTTTTCAAACTCGTCGGCAAATTTGGCGTACAGCAGGTCCGTGGGTGTCAGGGCCGCCTCGCCCAGAATACTCATCAGCTCCTTGTTGTCCTTGCCGG
>CAZFJB010000301.1:0-1782 GCA_964519775.1 uncultured Oscillibacter sp. | reverse complement strand
TATTTTTTTAATTAAACTCCCTTATCCCTCTGCGGCGTTGATTTTCAGCTATATAAGGGAAGGATATCGACAAGCGATATCCTTCCCTTATATATTTTTCGATCCTGCCGGCAGTTGCCGTTTCAGCAGGGAAAACTCCCCTGCACCATCTGCCGCTCGTCATCAGCAAAGCGCCCGGATGTCCAGGCCGGAAAAATCCGGGACCTGCTCTTTCAGGCCCTCAACCAAACCATAAAAGCAAGTCAGCATGGCGCTGATATAAGGCGTGGGGACCTGATACTGCTCCCCAAGCGCAGCCACCGCAGCCATGCCAAAAGGAACATCCTCACTGATATAGCGATGGTCCAGTGTTTTGGGTCCCTTGCTGCTCATATAAGCCGCATTGCATTTGATCGCGTCATAAAGATTGTCGTATTGGTCCGGCCAAAAGCTGTTGATGATCTCAAGGCAGCTCACCGGCATGACCCCGATCGCTCTGGATACCGCGCACCGCTCCCGGTCTATTTTCTCAATATAGTCGATCACGGCGCGGGGCGCCCCATCCCCATAAAACAAGAAGTCCTCTCCGTGTTCGATCCTTCCCAAATTAAACAGGGTAACAGGTGCATGGATCACAGGATTTGAATTGTTAATCGACGTGCAGAGCACATTTTCCTCCGCCACCAGCTGCGGAAGCAGATCAGACAACTCCTCCATAAGGATGCGCGTCTCTTCCTTCGGAACAGACGCTACCGAGATGTGGTCCTTGATTTTCTTGACGTGCAGGGCATCCGCTGTATAATCCGCCAGAAACAGCATTGCCCCCGTCTCCGCGATCACTGCGTGTTTTTCCTTCACCTCCGGGCCAAGGACCGCACAAAATTCATAAGTACCCCAGTTTCCGTTGAATATAAGGATACGTTGTCCCTGTCTGAGTTTGCCGCGCAGCGCCTCAGCGATCGGTCTATGGCCGCCTGAGGTCGTCATGACAAAGACGTAATCGCTTGCCTTAACCGCGTCCCCCAGATCCGCCGCCGGTGTCGGATGATAGATCCCCTCACAGCAGCCGGTCACACGAATACCCTCCGCGCACAGCGCAGCTACCCGGTCGGCATCCCTTCCCCACATGGTCACCTGCACATTCCGCTCAGACAGATAGGCGGCCATTGCCCGGGCAGTCCTGCCACAGCCGATCACACAAACTGAATTTATCATATCGATCCTTTATAACCTCCGGGACGTATTTGCAGCGGCGAATCGATCTTCACAGCCAAAATGCGGAACATTAAACAAAAAAGTTGCAAAATCTCACGATTTTGCAACTTTTTCTGGAGCGGCTGATGGGAGTCGAACCCACCTATGCAGCTTGGGAAGCTGCCGTTCTACCGATGAACTACAGCCGCGGGAACATGATGTATTATAGCAGACCTTTTTCTGTTTTGCAACACGAAAAATGGCGGCGGCATGAACTTCTTTTTCCCCGCATACAACGTATCAGGAAGAAAGGGGGATCACTATGAAAAAAATCCCGGCGCTGCTGTGCGCCGCGCTGCTGCTGACCACCGGGGCCCGGGCGGTGGAGGTCGCCGCCCCGTCCGCCCTGCTGATGGAGCGGGACACCGGCACGGTGCTTTACGCCAAAAACGAACACCAGCCGCTGGAGCCCGCCAGTGTCACCAAGATCATGACGCTGCTGCTGACCATGGAGGCTATCGACAGCGGCGCGCTGCGCTATGAGGACACCGTCACCGCCTCGCCCCACGCCTGCTCCATGGGCGGCAGCCAGATCTGGCTGAAGGAGGG
>CAZFJB010000300.1:0-1805 GCA_964519775.1 uncultured Oscillibacter sp. | reverse complement strand
GTCATCACCAGAGCCAGAACCAGAGAAAGGAACTTCTTCATGGGGTTTTCCTCCTGATAAAAATGTCGAAACGCAGCTTCGCGTTTCCCCGCCCTTTAAGTTCCGGGTCTCGTGTCGGGGCTAGCCTGCTCGTCGGAAACGCTGAGATGCTGTCAAGCCGCAAGCGGCTCGCCAGACATCGGGCGCGTTTTCTCCTCGCTTTCCGTCCGCCAACGCTTCGCTGGTTTGCGAACGGAGAATGGGGAACGGTTCGACCGAAGTCTCCCCGTTACGAGCCTACACCAAGCACGGAGCTTGGGGGCAGTTCACCCTCGGCTTTGTTTCGCAAGCTCAATTTAGCAGTTCGCTTTCAGAATGTAAATGGGTTTCGCCGATTCGTAATGTTGATGTAAAAAAGCACGGAAATTACGCGATTTCCGTGCTTTTATTTGTTTGTTATCGTGGCGTTTCCCGTGAAACATTCTCTCGTCTCACTCCGCCGCCCCCGCCTGGGCGGATGGCGGCAGCGCGTACTTTTTCCCGGTGAGCACCACCCGGCCCGCCGCCGCCATCCGCCGCAGCAGGGCCGTGGTCTGGGCGGGGGAAATGCCCAGCAGCTCCGAAAGGTCCTTCCGCAGCGCGGTGCCGTATTGCCGGAGGTAGTCCTCCACGGCGGCGGCCTGGTCCACCGGGGCGGTGACACTTCCGGCGGGGTAGTACCGGCGGCCCACACGGGTCACGGCGTTCTCCGCCCGGAGATCGTCCAGCAGACCCAGGGCAATGTTTTTCGACACGCCCAGCAGCTCCGTCACTTCCTCCCGGCTCAGGGAGCCACGCTCCGCCAGGGCGGTGAGCAGCGACTGCCGCCAGCCCTCCCGCCGGCTCACCCGGCACAGATCCCCCAGGCTCACGTTTTCCAGTCCGCCCCGGATCAGGGCCGTCCGGGTCACGGTGGACAGCCGGGCCAGGTCGATGGGCCGCCCGGTGCCGGGCGCCAGCAGCACCCGCTCCTGGCCCAGATCCTTCTGCCGGGCCCACACGTCCCGCAGCATCCGCCCCAGGCGGCTGCCCATGGGCAGCGTCCGGTCCGGCAGGCGAAGGACATCCGCTTCCAGATCTACCTGGTCCCAGGTGAGGGCCACGATCTCACCGGGCCGCATCCGCAGTTTCCAGCTCATCCACAGGGCCAGACCCACCAGAGAACTGCCCTCCTGCTGCAAAATGCGCCAGAGGAGGTATTCGCTCTCCTGGGCATCCTCTGTGGGCGGCGTTTCCATTTCGTCCCGGGGGCGGAAGTATTGGGAGAAGGCGCCCCGCAGGGTGGACACCGCCATGCCGCTGACCCGGGCGGCATAGGGCCAGCCGTGGGTCTCCAGAGCGCGGATAACGAAGTCCTGCCGCAGATCCTTCAGACTGACGGAGATGCCCTCTGTATCCAGCGCCCCACGGGCCAGCCGGGACACGGACTCCGGCGGCATGGGCTTTTTGTAGCGGTCGGAGATGACCACATGATCCGACTTCGTGTGATAGAGCTGCCAGCGCTTGCGCAGACAGACCGCCGCCGCTTCCTCCAGCGGCACGGTCCGGTCATTGAGGGTCAGCGTGTTTTCCTCAAAATTCACCTGGGGCCACTGCAATCCGGCGATCTCCTCCCGGCTCAGTCCCGCCTGCCACGCAAGGCGCAATATGACCCCCTCCGGGCTGTGGCCGCAGCGCTCCAGCGTCCGCTCCATGGCCGCCGGATCCGGCCGTTTAAATTCGTACCCCATGCCCAGTCCTCCGTTTCCGCTGTCGGACCGGGTCTGTACCAAATAACTCTTTTGTCA
>CAZFJB010000299.1:0-1810 GCA_964519775.1 uncultured Oscillibacter sp. | reverse complement strand
ATAGTTTGATTTCCTCCAAAAAATTTAGTTTGTACCTCTGGCTGTTTCCTCCCCTTTGCTAACCCAATTTTCAGAAATGGGCACAAACAAAGAGTCCGCAACCATGCGGAATGCTGAATTATTGTAGCACAGCAAAAACGGGAATGCAAGTATTATTTCCAAAAAATATGCGGAAATTTCAGCATTTCTCCGAAATTTCCCCGGGGATGACGCCCCCTCAGAACCGTTTGCGCCGTTTCCGCTCCGGAAGCGGGTCCCGGCGCTGGACGGGTTTGTCAATGAGGATGATATCGTCCCCGATCCGCTGGATGGAATCCCAGGGGATGTAATACTCCTCCCCCCTGCCGAAGAGTCCGAAAAAACGGGCCGGGCCGAACACGATCAGCGCGGCAGCCTGTCCGTCTGGCATCCGCAGATCCAGATCCCCCACAAAGCCCAGCCGCCCACCGTCGGTGATGTTGATGACTTCCTTTTTCCGCAGTTCCCATATCCGCATGGTGCCGCCCCCTTTCAAAAAAGGGTATGCGCCCGCGGGACTGTCCTATGTTCCCCAAAAGTGACAAAACCTCACCGTATAGGAAATCACCGCCGGGGCAATACTGTCCTTGTTGAGTCAGGAGAGCGGGAGGCGGCACGGATGCAGGGAAAAGTCGAGATCGCGGGCGTTAATACAGCGGACCTGAAGGTGCTGAAAAGCAGCGAGACGCTGGAACTGCTCCGCCGCAGCAAGGCCGGGGATACCCATGCCCGAGAGATACTGATCGAAGGGAATCTGCGCCTGGTCCTCTCTGTGATCCAGCGGTTTGCCGGTCGGGGCGAGAGCGTGGACGATCTTTTTCAGGTGGGCTGCGTGGGGCTCATCAAGGCCATCGACAACTTTGACACCAACCAGCCTGTGAAGTTTTCCACCTACGGCGTGCCCATGATCATCGGCGAGATCCGCCGGTATCTCCGGGACAACAGCGCCATCCGGGTCTCCCGCTCCATGCGGGACACCGCCTACCGTGTGTTGCAGGTCCGGGAGCGGCTCATGGCAGAGGACCAGAGAGAGCCCACTGTGGAGCAGATCGCCCGGGAACTGGATATTCCCCGGGAAGAGGTGGTTTTCGCCATGGATGCCATCGTGGACCCGGTGTCCCTCTATGAGCCGATCTACGACAGCGGCGGGGACGCTATCTGCGTGATGGACCAGCTCAGCGACGGCAAAAACACCGACGAGCGCTGGACGGAGCGTATTGCCCTGAAGGACGCGCTGAAGCAGCTGGACGAGCGGGAGCGGCGTATCCTCTCTCTGCGGTTTTATGAGGGCAAGACCCAGATGGAAGTCTCCGCGGAGATCGGCATCTCCCAAGCCCAGGTGAGTCGCCTGGAAAAAGGGGCAATCAGCACCATTCGGAAACATTTATGAAACCGAGCCGGAGGCGGCTGCCTCCGGCTCAGTTCGTCTTTAGTCCATCAGTGCGATATTGGAGAACTGGCTGACGCCGCCGGTGATGGTGAAGATCTCCGAGCGTTCCACGTCCGCCTCATTCCGTTTGCCGCCCTGGAAGGGCCCTCCGCCCTCGGGCTGCTCCGGGGGGGCCTCCCCTTCCTCGCCGGGTCTGCCATCGGGGCGCTGACCGGGGTCAAACCCTTCCGGCGGTTCCGGCCGCTGGCCGTCAAAGCCCTCGGGCGGTTCCATGCCCCCCGGCAGCTCACCCATCTCAAATTTCTCCGGGAACTCCATGCCCTCCGGGGGCTCCTGATGGTCAAAGCGTGGAATTCCGCCCATACCGGGACCGAAATTGCCGCCCTCGCTGCCGGCAAGCTG
>CAZFJB010000298.1:0-1829 GCA_964519775.1 uncultured Oscillibacter sp. | reverse complement strand
GTTTTCCACTCAGACCCACTTCTGCGAGATGTGCCTCAAAATGGGCGAGTGCCCCTTCTTCGATCACGCAGAGCTTGGTTTCCATCTGATGTTCTTTTCCGCAGGAACACTTCCCTGCATACTGCTCGCCGATAATCCGCATAAGCTGTCCTTTCTTTTGAAACGCCGGGTGGGGGAGGCTATTGACTTTTACAGGCCCGTTTGTTAAAATAGCGTCAAAGATGCAGCCAGTAACCGTTTACTTTTTGCTATTTCTTCTAAGTACACATGATACTGTCTTTGCGTGTTTTTGTCAATTAACTTTTCTATAAATGATAAAAAATCATTTTCAATCGGGGCGGGTGATCGTATGTTAAAGGAGGAGCGGCTGCAAAAACTCCTGCGGCTGTTGGAAGAGAAGGAATTCTGCACCGTTGATTCCCTGAGTGAGCAATTGAGCGTCAGTATGCCCACCATCCGCCGGGATCTGAACGAATTGGCCAACCGCAATCTCATCATCCGCAGCCATGGCGGGGCCATGCACATCCCCCGGGAGGATGTGACCTCCCCGGTGGACTTCCGCCGGGCCACCCATTACCGGGAGAAGGTCTCTCTGGCCCGGACCGCCGTGGGGCTGATCCCCAGCAACGCCGTGGTCTTTATCGACGCGTCCACCACGGCGGGAGCCATCGCAGAGAATCTGAAGGGTCGTCAGGACCTCATTGTCATCACCAACAGCCTCATCACTGCCGCCTGCCTGAAAAATGTGGGTGTGCGGACCTACTGCCTGGGGGGAGAGGTCATCGGCAGCTCGTCAGCGGTGGGCGGGGCGTTGGCGCTGGAGACCGCCGCCGGCTTCAATGTGGACCTGATGTTCTTTTCCGCTTACGGCATCAGCAAGAGCGGCATGATCGTGGACACCTCGGAGGCAGAGACAGAGCTGCGGGTCGCGCTGCTGAAAAACGCCGGGACCAGCGTGTTCCTCTGCGATGACAGCAAGTTTGACCGCAGCGCCCTGTTCAACATCGCGCCGCTGTCCTCGGTGGATTATATGATTACCAACGGGCCTGTGCCGGACTACTATCCGCCAGTGCGGAAGCGGACCATCGTTTTGCCCGGACCTTAATGCGCAAGCCCCACCGGAATTTGTTCCGGAGGGGCTGATGTTTTTGCGGCGGTCTCAGGGGACCGCCAAAATCACGCCCCGGCGGGGACGGGGATAATGCTCCGGAAGCGGCCCGTCGGTGATGATGTAGTCCAGCGTCTCCAACGACGCGATGCGGAACACGGACTGCTTTCCAAATTTGCTCTGGTCGCAGAGAAATACGCTGACGGCGGCCCGGGGCAGGATGCGGCGGCGCAGGGAACTCTCCGCCTCCGCTGTGTCGATGATCTCTCCCCGGCTGTTGACACCGTAGGTGGAAAAGAACAGCTTGTCAATGGGGAACCGGTCCAGAAGGTCCCCGGCCAGACGGCCGTTCACGGCCACGGAGCTGCCAATCAGCGCGCCGCCCACGCAGATGGTCCGGATGCCCGCTGCCCCCAGATGGGCCGCGGTGATCAGGCCGTTGGTCAGGACCGTCAGACCCATGTCTGGCGTCAAATGCTCCAGCATGGCCGCCGCCGTGGTGGACGCGTCGATAAAAATGGTGTCGCCCGGGGTCAGAAGCTCCACAGCCCGCCGGCTGATGCGGGCCTTGGCCTCGGCGTTGATGGACATGCGGTAGTCCGCCGGGAGGTTGGTTTTTTCAGGCGCGGCCAGCATCACGCCGCCGTCACCCCGGATCACCAGTTTTTGCCGTTCCAGCTCCCGCAGGTCCCGGTACGCCGTGGGGAGGCTGATATAGAAC
>CAZFJB010000297.1:0-1838 GCA_964519775.1 uncultured Oscillibacter sp. | reverse complement strand
TCCGCCACCACCATGACGGCGGGAAAGAAAGAACTGCGGGACCGCATCACCCGCATTGCGGAGAACCGCCGCACGGTGGGCGTGGCCCTTTTGGTGGTCCTGACGGCGGCAGCGCTGGTCTGCGCCGCCACCTTCACCGGAGCCAAGATCCACGGTGAGCCGCTGACCTACGAGGAGCTGAACCGTTACTCCGACATTTTCAACACTGTCCGATACAACTTCCGTTACCGGTACTTCCTCACCTCCACCTATGAGAGGCCCGAGGACATCAATCTCTACCAGCTTTTCTGCAACACCACGCACTACTTTACCAGCGATTATCCCGGCGAAGAGCCGCCCAGTGAACAGCGCCAGTTAGTGGTAGACACGTATTTTGACGGCGTGGACCCCGGCATCGGCCTTGTCGTGACCACAGGGGAAGAGATCGACCAGATCTTGCTGCCCTTCACCGGTCTAACCCTCTCGGAGACCCACGCCCGGAACATAGAGAGCTTCTACTATGTGGCGGACTATGATGCCTACTATTATTTCTGCGCCGACTACGTTGACCTCAGCTATGTCCGCTTCTATGCCGGCGAGCGGCTGGACGATGAAGTCACTCTCTACTACCGGGCAGAGCCTTTCAAGCTGGTGGATACTGCGGGCAGTGACATGGAGGTGTGGGCCAGGGTCACCATCCGCCCTGCTGAGGATTTCAACGAGACCGGTGACTTTACCATCCGCTCCAACCAGCTCTGCGACCGCCCCGACCACCTGCTGGGCGAGCTCCGCACCCTCACCGGCGAGGAACTGACCTTCTTCAACAGCAATGACTTCCGGGCGACCTATGACGCGTTTCTGTATCCCCTGTTCGTCACGCCCCGGGACATCGACCTGCTCAGTCTGCTTTACCACAGCACTGCCCTCCATGAAACGCCCGACGTGGCGGAGACAGGGGAGGCCCGCGCCAAACTCGGCCCCTACGATACCCTGGTGAAGCTCACCACCGCCGCCATCAACGACTATTTGATGGAATACACCGGCCTGACGCTGGCAGAGATGACGCAAGGTCTGGGCAGCTTCGCCTATCTTGCGGACTACGATGCCTATTATCTGACGGTGGAGGAACCCACCGCCCGTGATGTCACCTTCGCCGGAGGCACCCGTGAGGGGGATATCATCCGCCTTTACTGGGAGGACTTTTACTACGGCGGACAGAGCACGGAATGTCTCACCCTGCTGGATCGGGGCGATGGGAAGTATTGGGTCATCTCCCACCTGCTGTCTGACAGCGTGGCCCTGGCTGTTGCCACCACCTACCCGGAGGAGGACCCGTGGCTGACGCTGCCGCTGGAGGACCTCGCCCTCACCGAGCCGCTCGAAACGGAACTGACCCGTCACGTTGATGACTGCGCCCAGCGGATCGATGGGCTTCGTGCCGACTCCTCTCTCGATGGTCCCTCCTACGCCGTCTGCACATACCTCTCCACGGACGGCAATGTCTATGCCGCCGTCATCTGGGAGGAGGAAGGCCAGATGGACAGGCCGCTTGAAGGAATCCCAGACGTGTTCTTCACCGTGCCCCAGAACGGCCTTAACAACACCGTGGACAGTGTTTCTCTGGGATACTTTGAGAAACTGCTGGGCTTCTATGCCGGCTTTACCATTCGTTACACCAACTACATCACCGGCGGCCCCGGTCAGGGCGGCGAGGTCGGCGATGTGACCGACTACTATGTGATCACTGAGGATGGCATCCCCTTCCGCATCGCCCGGGCCTACGGCGACTGCCAGCACATCGATCTGGACGGTGACGGGATCGTTGAGCTGTGCGCCGCCAGCGGCACCTCCGGGCAGGT
>CAZFJB010000296.1:0-1852 GCA_964519775.1 uncultured Oscillibacter sp. | reverse complement strand
ATCTTGGGGATGTCCACATAACAGGACGTGGTGATCTCGCCCATGATGTGGACGAGGCCGGTGGAAGCCGTTGTCTCGCAGGCCACACGGCCGTTGGGGTCCTGGGCCAGGATGGCATCCAGCACAGCGTCAGAGATCTGGTCGCAGATCTTGTCGGGATGTCCCTCCGTCACGGATTCAGAGGTGAATAAGTAGTGTCTTGCCATGGTCTTTCTTCTCCTTTTTGGGTCCCTCATCGGGTGAAAAACAAAAAACGCACGCTTCGGCATGGAAGCGCACGAAAAAAATCGTTTTCCGCTCCTCATCTGTCGTCTCCGCCGGAATTGGCACCTTGATTGAACAGGTTGCCGTGGCTTCATTGGGCCGTTCCCTCCGCCACTCTTGATAAGGGACTTTGAAATTGTACTTATATTGTAGCAAGGATTCTTACTATGTCAAGGGTTTTCGGCGAATTTCCTGAAAATACCGCTGATTTTTTATCGAATTGATCTAAGGAATATGCCCATTAGACAAACAAATCCTCGTATTCCACCCGCAGGGCCTCCTTCAGCGCCTTGATCTCATCCGCGTACAGCCTCCGCTGTCCCACTTCGATCTTGGCGGTTGCGCTGCGAGTCAAATCACAGCCTGACGCCTTCGACTGATCTTTACAAAAAACCGCCCCACTGCCAAAGCAGTGGGGCGGTTTTCTTCACTTTTCCGCTGAACGGCTCGTCTTAAACCAGCTCAATGATAGCGGTCTCAGCGGCGTCGCCGCGGCGAACGCCGGTGCGGATGATGCGGGTGTAGCCGCCGTTGCGCTCCGCGTAGTTGGGGGCAACTTCCTTGAACAGCTTCTTGCAGACATCCTCACGGGTGATGAACTCCATAGCCTGACGGTAAGCGGCCAGGTCAGCCTTCTTACCCAGGGTGATCATCTTTTCAGCCAGGGGCTTGATCTCCTTGGCGCGGGTGATGGTGGTCTCCATCTTGCCGTAATCCAGGAAGTCAGTGACCTGCTGACGCAGCATCGCCATGCGCTGGTCGGTGGTCTTGCCAAGTTTCCGAGTTCCGGGCATTTCGGTTCTCCTCCTTATCAGGATTTTTACGCCGGATGTGACCGGCGGACAGTTTAGTTGTTTTCCTCGTCAGCCAGGTGCAGGCCCATCATCGCCAGCTTGTTGATGACCTCTTCCAGGGACTTGCGGCCCAGGTTGCGGACCTTCATCATCTCGTCTTCGGTCTTGGAGATCAAGTCCTCGACGGTGTTGATGTTGGCGCGCTTGAGGCAGTTGAAGCTGCGGACAGAGAGGTCCAGCTCCTCAATGGTCATTTCCAGCACCTTGTCACGCTGGGCCTCGGCCTTCTCCACCACGGTGGGCTTGCTGCCCACGTTCTCGGAGAGGTCGGTGAAGAGCGTGAAGTGGTCGCACAGGATCTTGGCGCCCAGGGAAACAGCGTCCCGGGCGGAGATGGTCCCGTCCGTCCAGACCTCCAGCGTCAGCTTGTCGAAGTCGCTGGAAGTGCCCACACGGGTGGGCTCCACGGTGTAATTGACCTTTTTGACAGGGGTGTAGATCGAGTCAATGGCAATGGTGCCGATGACATTCTGTGCGGGCTTATTGCGGTCAGCGGGCACATAACCCCGACCATGGGAGAGGGTGATCTCCATGTTCAGTGTCGCGCCGTTATCCAGAGTCGCGATGTGCAGCTCGGGATTGAGGACCTCCACCTCGCCATCAGCCTTGATGTCGCCGGCCGTCACAGTGCAGGGGCCAACCGCCTCGATATAGACGGTCTTGCCGGAGTCACTGTGCAGCTTGGTCAGCAGGCCCTTCACGTTCAGAACGATCTCCGTCACATCCTCTTTGAC
>CAZFJB010000295.1:0-1858 GCA_964519775.1 uncultured Oscillibacter sp. | reverse complement strand
GTGTCGCCACCAACGGATTTTGAGTCCGTCACGTCTACCATTCCATCACACCGGCGCTATGAACATCGCCTATTATATCCGAAAGAACGGCAAAATTCAAGAGCAATTTCTCATTTTGCCGCAAAAAGCGAAAAAGTGTGAGCAATCCGAGTCTATCCCCCATGATTGACATCCAACCGCGGCTATGCTAAAGTTGGCGCGGATGGTTGCGATCACAAAACCCGTGATTGCGGCAAACACAACGGACCGGAGGGCACTTGCTATGGACACACCCATCTGCGATTTTGCGCGGGATCACGCCGCCAGCGGCGCTCTGCGGCTGCATATGCCGGGCCACAAGGGCCGTTCCATTTTGGGGCCGGAGCCACTGGACATCACGGAGATCGACGGCGTCGATGATCTCTATGCCCCCGGCGGCATCATCCGGGAAAGCGAGGAGAACGCCGGCGCCCTGTTTGGCTGTCCCACCTTCTACTCCACAGAAGGATCCTCCCAGTGCGTCCGGGCCATGCTGTATCTGGCGCTGCTGCACGCAAAGCGCCAGGGCCTCCCGCCTCTGATCGCGGCGGGCCGGAACGCTCACAAGACCTTCCTCAGCGCCGCGGCGCTGCTGGATCTTCAGGTAACATGGCTGTATCCAGAGGGCGACGCCTCCTATCTCTCCTGTCCGCTCACAGCGGACACGCTGGATGCCTTCCTCCGCTCCGCCCCTGAAAAACCGGCGGCAGTCTACCTCACCAGCCCCGATTATCTAGGCGGGATGCCGGACCTTGGGGCCATGGCTGCCGTCTGCCGCGCCCACGGCGTGTGGCTGCTGGTGGACAATGCCCACGGCGCGTATCTCCGGTTTCTGCGCCCCTCCCAACATCCCATAGATCTGGGAGCCGATCTTTGCTGTGACTCTGCCCATAAGACGCTGCCGGTCTTGACCGGCGGTGCCTATCTCCACGTCTCCCCCGCCCTCACCAGCCCCGATTATCTAGGCGGGATGCCGGACCTTGGGGCCATGGCTGCCGTCTGCCGCGCCCACGGCGTGTGGCTGCTGGTGGACAATGCCCACGGCGCGTATCTCCGGTTTCTGCGCCCCTCCCAACATCCCATAGATCTGGGAGCCGATCTTTGCTGTGACTCTGCCCATAAGACGCTGCCGGTCTTGACCGGCGGTGCCTATCTCCACGTCTCCCCCGCCCTGCTGCCCCAGCTTCGGGATCAGATCCGTCCGGCGCTGTCCCTCTTTGGCTCCACCAGTCCCTCCTATCTGATCCTGCAATCCCTGGACGCTGCCAACCCTTATCTGGCGGCACACCCCCAGCGGCTGGATGACTTCCTTCCCCTCATCTGGAGTCTGAAGGCCCGCCTGGTGAAACAGGGCTGGACACTGTACGGCCAGGAGCCGCTGAAGATCACCCTCCAGACCAAGCCCTATGGCTATCGGGGCACAGAGCTGGCGGTGCTCCTGCTGAAAAAGAACATCGTCTGCGAGTTTTCTGACCCCGACTACCTCGTGCTGATGCTGACACCGGAGACCGGCCCGGAGGGGCTCACACGATTGGAGGAGGCACTGCGCGCTATCCCCCGGCGGCCCCCGGTCCGGGAGGCCCCGCCGGTATTCCGCCGGGGAAAGCAGGTCCGCTCCATCCGGGAGGCGCTGCTCTCCCCCGCCGTGTCCCTTCCCACGGGCCAGTGCGGGGGCCGGGTCCTGGCGGCGGCCACGGTAGGCTGTCCCCCCGCCGTGCCGATCCTGGCCTGCGGCGAGGAGATTGATGAGGCCGCCCTGGCGGCCCTGCGTTATTATGGGATCCAGCGCTGCCTGGTATTATCCGACTGATATAAAAAAAGCCCGGGAAGCGGACGCCTG
>CAZFJB010000294.1:0-1872 GCA_964519775.1 uncultured Oscillibacter sp. | reverse complement strand
GACCAGCCTGTTGGCCTCGTCCCGCTGGGCGCTCAGCTCCCGCTTCTGGGTCTCCAGACTGACTTTTGCTGTCTCCAGCTCCGCCTTTGTGGCCTCCAGCTCGGTCTTTTTTTCCGCGATCTCCACCTGAAGGGTCTGGAGCTCATCAATGACCCGCTGGTCGTATTCCATGATCTCATTGACGATGTCCAGCCGTCCCAGCAGGTCGGAGAAGCTGGTGGCCTTGAACAGCACCGACCAATAGCTGACGGTGCCCCGCTCCTCCATCTCCCGGACCCGCTTGCAGAAAAGGGCGTACTGCGCCTCCTCCCGGGTCTGGGCATCCGCCAGCTCGTCCTCCGCCTGAGCGATCAGGGCGTTGTAATCCGATATCTGGGATTCTGTATTGCTGATCTGGGCGGTGGTGTTGGAGATCTGCTGATCGATCAGTTCCTTTTTCCTCACCGCCGCCGTTTTGTCATTTGCCAATGCGCTGAGCTTGCTTTTGATCTCCTTCTGCTGCCGTTCCAAGTCGGAGGCATCGCCTTTCAGGGCGTCGATATCCGCCTGTGTTACCTTGGCCGCGGCGGCCGGGGCGGTATTCACCGTCAGGAACAGCACTGCGCACAGCAGGGCGGCAAACAGCCGCGCGAACCGTTTCGTCTTTCTCATGGCTCACACCTGCAAAAAACGCCGGATAGCAGAGAGACTGCCGCCTACGCCAATGAGCATACCGGCCCCCAGGAATACGCCGCCCACCGGCTTCCAGAGCTGCGCAAAGGGCACGATGGAGAGAAGCTGCAAGGTGTCGCTGCTGTCCACGCCCCGGGCGATCACCTCATACAGGCCCCATTGCAGCAGGAAGGCCAGCACCGCGCCGGTAAAGCCCAGCATGAAGCCCTCATACACAAAGGGCCAGCGGATAAAGCCGTTGGTCGCGCCCACCATTTTCATGATGGCGATCTCCTCCCGCCGGTCAAAGGTGGTGAGCTTGATGGTGTTGGAAATAATGAATACCGACACCACGAACAGCACTGCGATGAGGGCCACGCAGATGACCGTGGCAATATTGCGGATGGTGATAAAGCCGCTGGTGATCTCAGCATAGGCACTGATGCCGCCGATGCCCTCCACCATCTGAATGGCCGCCGCCGTCTGCCCCTGCAGCTTCAGGTCCACCACCTTGACGGCGAAGCGGTCCCGGAGGATGTTGGGGTCCAAATCCTGAAAATATTCCTCGTCCGGGTGGTCCGCCACGAAGGATTCCAGTGCCTCCTCCCGGGTGATGAAGGTAGCGGAGGCCACGTTGTCCACCGCCTCCAGCTTACTTTGCAGCGCCCGAGCCTGCGCCTCTGTATAGGTATCCTCCACAAAGGCCAGGATCTCGTTGTCCCGCTCCGCCTCCTTCAAATTGGCATCGGCGTTCACCGCCACCAGCGTAAAGGTGCCCATAATGAGCAGACACGCCACCGTGATGCCGATGGCAGCAAAGGACATGAAGCCGTGGCTGAACATATTGGACAGGCCCTCGTGGAAAAAGTAGCCAAAATCATGCTTTTTCATGGATGCGCCCTCCCACGTAGCCGCCTACGCTGTCATTGATAACACGGCCCTTGTCAATGGTGATGACCCGCTTGCCAAAGCGATTCACCAGGTCCTTCTCATGGGTCACCACCAGCACCGTGGTGCCAAGCTGATTGATCTTCACCAGCAGCGTCATGATCTCCATGGACCGTTCCGGGTCCAGATTTCCGGTGGGCTCGTCAGCGATGATGGTAGCGGGGTTGTTCACCAGCGCCCGGGCAATGGCCACCCGCTGCTGTTCGCCGCCGGAGAGCTCGCTGGGATAATTCTGAGCCTTCTTCTCAAGGCCCACCAGCATCAGCACATAGG
>CAZFJB010000293.1:0-1878 GCA_964519775.1 uncultured Oscillibacter sp. | reverse complement strand
CCTTTGTGTCGTTGGGGGTCTGGGGCGAGTCGAAACGCCCCAGTGCTTTCCGGTGAGGGTCAAGGGAGAGGTGCCTTTCCAGAAAGGCACCTTTCCTTTGGTTTTCGGCCCCTTTTCAAAGGGACATTCTTGCACGGAAACCGTGCGTTTTCACAGAAAGTTACTTGATATTCAATTCCTTTGCCATATCGTTCAAATTAATGGTCAAGATTTTACTCACGCCCTGCTCCTGCATGGTGACACCGTAGAGAACGTCCGCGCCCTCCATGGTGCCCCGGCGGTGGGTGATGACGATGAACTGGGTCTTGTCCGCCAGGGTGCGCATATAGCGGGCGGTGCGGACCACGTTGGCCTCGTCCAAAGCGGCCTCGATCTCGTCCATGATGCAGAACGGCGTGGGATGCACCTTCAAAATGGCGAAATACAGGGCGATCGCCACGAAAGCCTTCTCGCCGCCGGAGAGGAGGGAGATGGTCTTCAGGGCCTTGCCGGGCGGCTGGGCCTTGATCTCGATGCCGCAGTCCAGGATGTTCTCCGGGTCCTCCAGCTCCAGCTTAGCCTGTCCGCCGCCGAAAAGTTCCACAAAGGTCTGCTCGAAGCTCTCGCTGAGGAGCTTGAACTGCTGGTCGAAAATGACGGTCATCTGCTCCGTGATGTCCCGGATGATGGTCACCAACTCGCCCTTGGCCTTTTCCACGTCGTCCCGCTGGTCAGTGAGATAGGTATAGCGGCCATTGACCCGCTCAAACTCATCGATAGCGCCCACGTTGATGGTGCCAAGGCCATTGATCTCCCGCTTCAGCTCCGCTACCCGGCGGGTGGCTTTCGCCACGCTCTCCAGCTCGATTCGCTGGGTCTGCGCGTCGGAATGGCTCAGTTCATAAGTCTCCCACAGCTTGTCCAGGATCTGCTTTTCCTCCATGGCGGAGGTGGTCAGCTTTGTCTCCAGCTTGCTTGCCGCCCGCTCCAGATCCAGCAGACGCTCATTCATCTCCTGGCTGGCCCGGGTCTTGGCGGTGCGCTCCGCCTCCAGGGCGATCTTCTCCCGGCTGATGGCGGAAAGCCGCTCCGCGATGGCGGCGCTTTGCGCCATCAGATCTTCCTGGACCGCCCGGTGCTGTTCGATCTCCGCCCGGGCCTTTTCAATATCCGCCCGGTACTGGGCCAGACGGTCCTCCTTCTGGGCCCGGTCACCGGAGAGGTCCGACGCCAACTGCCGCAGATCGGCGGCACGGCGCAGCGCCCCATCCCGGTTGGCGTCCAGGGACGCCAGCTCCGTCTTGTGGGCGGTGATGGTCTCAGAGAGCCGGCCGGACTGGGCCAGCAGCTCGCTCTGACCGGAGAGGACAGCCTCCGCCCGCGCGCGGCAGGACGCTGCCTCTTCCTCATGGCGCAAAACCGTCTCTTCCGCCGCCGCGGCCCGGGCCTCGTTGTCCTTCAGCCGGCCATCGATGGCTTCCATTTCGCCGGTGAGATTTTCAATACTCTCCCGCAGATTGCCCAGCAGCATATCAAACTGATTCTTCACGCCTTCCAGCCGCAGCACTTCATCCTCGGCGGCGCGGCGCTGGGCCTCGGCGGTGTTCAATTCGTACTGGGCCGCCTCCAGCTCCCGGCGGGCGGCTTCCTCTGCCGTGCCGGCCTCTTCCAACTGCCGGTGCATCTCGCCGACCCGGGCATTCAGCCGTTCCAGCTCCGCCGCCCGGCTCAGCACGCCGGCGCTGCGGCTGGTGGAGCCGCCGGTCATGGAACCGCCCCGGTTGATGACCTGTCCGTCCAGCGTGACGATGCGGAAGGCGTTTTTATACTTCCGGGCCATGGCGATGCCGCAGTCCAGATCCTCGGCGATCACCGTGCGGCCCAGCAGACTGTTGAAAA
>CAZFJB010000292.1:0-1879 GCA_964519775.1 uncultured Oscillibacter sp. | reverse complement strand
TATGATAGGCAGGACAGGTGTCAAGACATCTGTCCTGCCTTTTTTCGTGCCGATCTATCGTGTGAATAAAGGCAACGCTCCCCCACTCCATCGGGGGTGTGTTTCATTTCTGTTTGCGCCGTGGATCACGGCGGAATGGGGGAACCTATGGAAAAAGTCAAAGCGTTTCTGAAAAGGAAAAACATCGTCTTCTCCGCCAAGCGGTACGGCATTGACGCGCTTGGCGCCATGGCCCAGGGTCTGTTCTGCTCTCTGCTCATCGGCACCATCCTCAACACCGTGGGCAGCCAGTTCGGTATCGGATTCCTGACGGTCCAGATTTCGGAAAATGTGCCCTATACCATCGGCGGCCTCACCTCCTTTATGAGCGGTCCCGCCATGGCCATCGCCATTGGCTACGCGCTACAGGCCCCGCCGCTGGTGCTCTTCTCCCTGGCGGCGGTGGGCTACGCCTGCAACCTGCTGGGCGGCGCCGGTGGGCCGCTGGCGGTGCTGTTCGTGGCCATCATCGCCGCGGAATGCGGCAAGGCCGTCAGCAAGGAGACGAAGATCGACATTCTGGTGACCCCCATCGTCACCACCCTCATTGGCATCGGCGCTGCCTACATCATCGCGCCTCCCATCGGCGCCGCGGCCAGCGCCTTCGGCACCGTTATCATGAAGGCCACAGAATTGCAGCCCTTCCTGATGGGTGTGGTGGTGTCCGTGCTGGTGGGCGTGGCCCTGACGCTGCCCATCTCCTCCGCCGCCATCTGCTCCGTGCTGGGATTGACCGGCCTTGCCGGCGGCGCCGCCGTGGCCGGCTGCTGCGCCCAGATGGTCGGCTTCGCCGTCATGAGCTTTAAAGAAAACGGCTGGGGCGGCCTGGTGAGTCAGGGCCTTGGCACCTCTATGCTGCAGATGCCCAACATCGTCAAAAACCCAAAGGTTTGGATCGCCCCCACCGTTACCTCCGCCATCACCGGCCCCATCGCCACCTGCCTTTTTAAGCTGGAGATGAACGGCGCGCCCATCAACTCCGGTATGGGCACCTGCGGTCTGTGCGGCCAGTTGGGCATTTGGACCGGCTGGCTGGCCCCCAGTGAGCGGGCCATCGCCAACGGCGCGGCCGCCATGATCCCCACCGCTTTTGATTGGGCGGGCCTGATCCTGATCTCCTTTGTCCTTCCCGCTGTTCTTTGCCCCCTGATCAATCAGCTCTGCCGCAAGGTCGGCTGGGTGAAGGACGGCGACCTGAAGCTGCCCTGAGCCCTGTCAATTTGAACGAAATACATTCCGTATCTTTGTTAAAAAGGACGGAATGTATTTTTTTGTCCTTGTTCTCCCCCTCTTCCCCATGTTTTTCAGCCTGCAAAATGTCGGTTTTTCCTTGTTAAAATGCAAACATCTGTTGACGAAAGCCTATGTTTTGGGGTAGAATAGGTGCGAGAAAGGCCGTTCCCCTTTCCCTTGGCTTTGTCGCGCTGTGTTCTGTGTGGATCGGCGCGGCTTTTATCGGGAGGTCTGGAAAACGATTACTTTCATCGCTTTTCCTGATTTTGTGTACTGTATCCTTTTCTGGGAACGTACACATACGGCAATTTATTTTCTTTTTTCAACATTTCATCAAAACAAGCAGGAAAGGATGCGTGTTACATGGATGTAAAAAAGTGCAGCGTTCTGGCGGCTGAGATCCGGCTGGAGACCCTGAAGGTCATCCACTCCCGTGGTTTCGGCCATGTGGGCGGTTCCATGGATCTGGCAGACCTGATGGCCGTTTTGTACGGCGAGGTCATGAAGTTTGATCCCAAGAACCCCCGCTGGGAGGACCGTGACTGGCTGGTCCTCAGCAAGGGTCATGCCGGCCCCGTGGCTTATGCCACCTACGGTCTCATGGGCT
>CAZFJB010000291.1:0-1887 GCA_964519775.1 uncultured Oscillibacter sp. | reverse complement strand
CACAATAGGCAGGACGGGTGTCTTGACACCTGTCCTGCCTATCATATACGCAAATATGTTTTCTGTCAACCGTTTTCCCGAAAAATCACTCCACAAGGATGCCTGCCTGCCGCAGAGCGTCCGTCACCCGCTGGAAAGAGGCGCTGTCAGGGCAGAGGAGGGTGTGGAGATGGATGCCGCCGGTGAGGGCGGAGAGGGGCTGGGCGGTCCGGCTGCGGGCGATGAACTGGGCCACGTCATACCGACTGGCAAGCTGGAGGGGGCCGGTGAGCTGGCCGTAAAGCGGGTGCTCTACGATCACATCCAGCACGGTGCATCCATGGTCCACCATGAGGTTCAGCTCCGTTTCCATCAGCTCCTCACCATGGCAAACGGCCACACGGCGGACGCTTCCGGGGGCAGGCGGCTGCTGGATGCAGTATCCCCGGGGGGTGGCTAAGATCTCCGCGCCGCCGGCCCGCAGCAGGGCGATATCCCCCACGATGACCTGCCGGCTGACAGAGAGCTGCCTTGCCAGCGCCGAGGCGCTGAGAGGCTGACTGGACTGACGCAAAGTCTCCAAAATGGCCTGACGGCGTTCTTCCGCACGCATAAAGGGTCCCCTTTCATTCTTGTCATGACAGCAGTATACCACGCCGCCTCCCGCTTTGAAAGGAGTATTTTGCAAAAACCGGGAGGATGCTGTGCATCCTCCCGGCTCCTTGTTTTTTTACGGTACCGCCAGCCGTTCCGTTTTCATCGATGGATGGAAATGAAACAGTGCGGACTTTGCGTTCCGTATCTCCCGTCCCAACTCACGTCAGAATCCAGCGCAAGCGATTCTGACGTGAAAAGGAGAAGCAAAATTTAATCATTTTTGCCGCGGCGTGTACGTGGCAAAAATACGTTGACTTGCGCATCCTTGGGATGCGCGCGCCAGTCCGCAGACTGGTGGTGGGGAATCTCAAGGGGGAGCAGGCTCCCCCTTGAAAAAAGGTCATCCGCCCAGATACGCCTTCTTGATAGCGGGGCTTGCCAGTAGCTCCGCACCGGTGCCGGTGGTGACGATCTTGCCGGTCTCCAGCACATAGCCGCGGTCAGCGACAGACAGGGCCGCCTGGGCGTTCTGCTCCACCAGCAAAATGGTGGTGCCGGCCTTGTGCAGCTCCTTGATGATCTCAAAGATCTGCTCCACCAGGATGGGGGCCAGACCCATGGAAGGCTCGTCCAACATCAGCAGCTTTGGGTTGCTCATGAGGGCACGGCCCATGGCCAGCATCTGCTGCTCACCGCCGGAGAGAGTGCCGGCCACCTGTTTGCGGCGTTCCTTCAGGCGGGGGAACTGCTCAAAAACACGCTCCATATCGCCGTCAATGTCGCCGCCATTCCGGCAGAACGCACCCATGTCCAGATTTTCCTGCACGGTCATCTGGAGGAAGATGCGGCGGCCCTCCGGCACCAGGGCCAGACCCTTGGAGACTACCTTGTGGCCGGGGACATGGCCCAGAGGCTGCCCCATAAATTCGATGCTGCCGGTCTTGCTGCGCAGCAGGCCGGAAACGGTGTTCAGCGTGGTGGACTTGCCGGCGCCGTTGGCGCCGATCAGGGTCACGATCTCGCCCTCATTGACCTCAAAGGAGATGCCCTTGATGGCGTGGATGCTGCCGTAATAGACGTTGATGTCGTCAACCTTTAAAATGGTACTCATGCTCACGCCTCCTTCTGCTTGCCCAGGTACGCCTCAATGACCACCGGGTTGGACTGGATCTCCTCGGGGCTGCCCTTGGCGATGACCCGCCCGAAGTTCAGCACGCAGATGCCCTCGCAGATGTTCATGACCAGGTTCATATCGTGCTCAATGAGCATGATGGCGATCTGGAAGGTGTCCCGGATCTTGCGGATATTTTC
>CAZFJB010000290.1:0-1887 GCA_964519775.1 uncultured Oscillibacter sp. | reverse complement strand
CTGCCTGACCCCTTCCTGTTCGCCATTGTGCTGACCCTGGTGTGCTATGTGGCCGCTGTGGTCTTTACCGGCAACGGCCCTCTGGAAGTTCTGGCCGCCTGGGGCGACTTTAAGAACGGTATCTGGAATCTGCTGAAATTCTCCATGCAGACTTCCATGATCGTGGTGTTTGGTTCCGCGCTGGCAAAGACCCGTGCCTTTACCAAAATGATCAACAAGGTGGCCAGCTATGCTACTACCAATACCAAGGCGATCATTATCATCACCGTGTTTTCCGCCGTGTTTAGCTGGCTGAACTACGGCGTGGGCCTCATCATCGGCGCTCTGCTGGGCAAGGCCATTGCCAAGCGTCTGCCCACCATCGACTATCGTCTGCTGATCGCCTCCGCCTACTCCGGCTTCGTGATCTGGCATCAGGGCCTGTCCGGCTCCATTCCCCTGACCATCTCCACCGGTTTCGAGGTGGGTGAGCGTATGATCCAGGCCAATATCACCGACACCATCTTCCATCCCGCCAACCTGATCACCGTGGTCGCCTGCATCATCGTGCTGTGCATTGTCAACATTGCCATGCAGCCTGACGCCGAGCACCTGGTCACGGTGAACCCCGACCTCCTGAAGGAAGAAGAGGAGATCGTATACGAGATCAATACGCCCGCCGACAAGATGGAGCACAGCAAGATCCTCTGGGCGCTGACCTGCGTTCTGGGCTGGGCCTACATCATCTATTACTTCGCCAGCTATGCCATCAGCGGCAGCAACATCCTCAACGGCCTGGGCCGTGACTCCGTAAACCTGGTCCTGCTGTTCCTGGGCATTCTGCTCCACGGTGATCTGCGCCGCTATGTGGATGCCATCAAGGACTCCGTTTCCTCTGTGGCCGGCGTGATCCTTCAGTATCCGTTCTATGCCGGCATCATGGCCATCATGGTCGCCGCGGACGCCAACGGCATCAGCCTTGCTGTGCTGATCTCCAACTTCTTCGTCAGTATCTCCAACAAGATCACCTTCCCCTTCTTCGCGTTCCTCTCCGCCGGTGTCGTCAACTTCCTGGTTCCCTCCGGCGGCGGCCAGTGGACCGTGCAGGCGCCCATTGTTATGGATGCCGCTCTGCGTCTGGGCGTGCCTGACAGCATCGCCGCCATGGCCGTGGCCTTTGGCGACCAGTGGACCAACATGATCCAGCCCTTCTGGGCTCTGCCCGCTCTGGCGGTTGCCGGTCTGAAGGCCAAGGACATCATGGGCTTCATGTGTGTTGTCACCATTGCCTCCGGCCTGGTGTTCGCCGCCGGTATGTTCCTGTGGGCCTTCATGGTCTAAGAGAGACCGTTTGGGACCCGAAGCGGTCAGTTGGCTGACCCACTGAAAATCAAAGCATGGCACGCATACGATAGCTGAAAAAGAGACGGCACGGATCTCCGTGCCGTCTCTTTCTATCCTCAGAAGTGTTCCGCGGAAGTTACGCCATGCGCAGGACAGAGCGAGTGGCGGCGTCGAAATAGGCAGTGGGGTTCTGGGCTGTGCCGTCCTGCCGGACTTCAAAGTGGAGGTGGGGGCCGGTGGACATTCCGGTATTGCCCACGGCGGCGATCCGCGTGCCGGCTTTCACAGTGTCCCCCTCGGATACGTCCACGCGGCTGCAATGGGCGTACAGCGTGGTGAGGCCGTCGCCGTGATCCAATTTCAGATAATTGCCCTGCTGGGCGTCAAAGCCGGTCTCCGTCACTGTGCCGTCCGCCGCCGCCAGAACTGGGCTGCCGCTCTCGGATGGGATGTCGATCCCGGCGTGGAAGGTCCGGCTTTGTCCGCCGGGGTCCAAACGATAGCCATAGTCATTGCTGAGGCTGATGGTGTTGGCCCCCTGCACCGGCCACTGGAGCCAGCGGC
>CAZFJB010000289.1:0-1894 GCA_964519775.1 uncultured Oscillibacter sp. | reverse complement strand
CACCTTCATGCACGGCCTGAAGGTCGCCGGCATCGAGATCAACCGCAAGATGCTCGCTGAGCTGGCCATCACCGATCCCGCCGCTTTCACCCAGCTGGTGGAGATCGCCAAGAAGGCCTAATTGCCAAAATCAGAGAGAACGCTTTGCTTGTCAAAGCGTTCTCTTTTTTCACCCAAAAGGGCGCCCCGCTGCTGCCGCAGCGGGGCATTGGCTTAGTTGTTTTCCGACCGGCAGAAGTAGGGACCCAGATCCGCCTCATGCGGGTGAGCATAGGTCCAGGTGAAGTCCTTATCCACCAGGTACCAGTCCAGCGCTTCCGGCAGAGAGGGGATCTCCGCCCGGGTCACCGTCCGAACGTGGGCCTGGCTCATGGGAGGATACTCCATGTAGAAGAGATAGCACTCTCCATCCGGCACGGCGGCGGTGGCGGCGTCGCCCTCCAGATGATCCGCCAGATCATAGGAGAACAGATGCCAGAGATAGCTGCCCTTGGAGAGAACGTGCCGTCCCAGGTCCGCCTCGGACGCACCGTCGGCAAAGGCGTCCAGCCAGCGCTCCCGGATGACCTTGCGGCTGGAGGGGAAGGTCTCCACCCAGGGCTCCATGGTGGCCACCAGGCGGTTGATGGGCTGGCCCAGCTCGTAGAACTTGGCTTCGTAGTCCGTCATAACGCCGACAGGGCCGTTTTTGTGGAGATCTCGGGTGACCTCGGAGAGGGTGAAGCCAAACTGGGGGATCTCCTCCACAGAGAACTCAAAGAGGAGTTGATTGTCAGTCTTGAAGTGGATCTGGCCGCCCATTTTCAGCACCTGGCGGTAGAGCTTCAGAAAGTTGCCGTGGGTCAGGCGGCGCTTGGCGTGGCGGTTTCCGGGCCAGGGGTCGGAGAAGTTCAGGTAGATGCGGTCCACCTCGCCGGGGGCGAAGAACTGGGGGAGCTGGTCGGCGTTGGCGTCCACAAAGAACACATTGGTGAGCCCCGCGTTCACGCAGCGCTCCATAGCCACCACCATGGCGTCCGGCACCATCTCCACGGCGATGAAGAGGACGTCCGGCTCCAGCGCGGCGGTGCCGGCGGTAAAGCGGCCCTTGCCACAGCCCAGCTCCAGGCGGATCTCCCGGGCCTGGGGCATCAGATCCCGCCAATGGCCCTGCTGGGCGTAGGGGTCACGAATCAGTTGGTCCGCGCAGCGCTCCATCCGGGGGACCAGGTTTTTCTTTTTTCTCATTCTCATAGTAAAGAGAGCCTCCGCTGATCTGAAATAGCGTGACCGAAGGGGGCACGCGTCGTATTTATGTCCGCATTATAGCATAAAAAAGCGAGGCTGTAAACGGGGAGCAGTAAAATGTGAATGATTTAACGTTAATGATTTAACGAATATGTAAAAGTTTTAACAAAGTCTTTGTGAGAAGTGCAGAAAATGCCTGAAAGAGGGAAAAGAGACTTGCGCAATGGGGAATGACACCGTATAATGATGAGCAGATCAGACTGATGTCTTGCGGGGGGAGACCCCGGAAAGACATCTATTATGAACAACAACAGGAGGAATCTTAACATGAAAGTAGCGATTTTCGGCGCCGGCACCATGGGCAGCGGCATTGCTCAGGTTTTCGCGGCCAAGGGCCACACCGCCCTGATGTACGCCAGCTCTGTGGCATCCGCCCAGAAGCACAAGGACAAGCTGGCTGCCTCTCTTGCCAAGCGGGTCGCCAAGGGCAAGATGACCCAGGAGGCTGTGGACGCTCTGCTGGCCAACATCCTGGTGGAGGAGAAGTCCGCCTGCGCTGACGCGGATCTGGTCATCGAGTGCGTCAAGGAAGACATGGCCACCAAGAAGGAGCTGCTGGGTGAGCTGGACGCAATGTGCAAGCCCGAGACCGTGTTCGCTTCCAATA
>CAZFJB010000288.1:0-1895 GCA_964519775.1 uncultured Oscillibacter sp. | reverse complement strand
CCTTCGGCGGGCGAAAGTCCCCCGGCGGCATCGGCTCCACCAACCACAAGGGCATTGACATCGCGGGCCGGTACGGCTCTCCCATCTACGCGGCGGATGGCGGCACTGTGACCTATTCCGGCTGGATGGGCGGCTACGGCTATCTGGTCCGCATCGACCACGGTAACGGCAAGACCACCTACTACGGCCACAACAGCAGTCTGCTGGTGTCCGTGGGGCAGCACGTTTACAAGGGCCAGCAGATCGCCAGGATGGGTTCCACCGGCAACTCCACCGGCAACCACTGCCACTTTGAGGTGCGCATCAACGGCGTGGCCAAGAACCCGCTGAACTATCTGTCGTGACCCGGTTCGGAGAAACAGAAGAAACCAAAACGCAAGGGCGGCCAGAGGCCGCCCTTGCTGCTGTTTGCGGCTGCTGCGGCCGCAAAGAACAAGCGCCCCTCATCCCGCACGGGATGAGGGGCGCTGATGTAAGGCTCCTTACAGGAACTTCTGCATACCGTCGGTGGCGACGGCGGGGTCTGCGCTGATGGTGGCAGTGAACTTGATGTTGTTCCGTTCGCCGAACACGTCCAGCCAGTTCAGGAAGGCCTCGGTGTCCTTGTCCACATCGCCGTTGACGATCTTGCCCAGGTTGTCGATGAAGACATGGGTAATGTCGTAGTTGCCGGCGTACAGACCGCTGATGAAGCCGCGCAGCAGGTCATAGCTGTTCAGCTTGTATTCCTCAGCGTCGATCAGGCGGATATGATAGTGGATATCATATGTCATATTGCGGTTGGCCTCGATGCAAACAACATTGCCGGGCTCGTCCTTCGCAGCGTTGTTGATCATTTCGATGAGGTGCTTCGTCTTACCGGAACCCTTTGCACCCATAATCAGTCTGACCATAGTAAATCACTCCTGTCATTATATTTGCACGGTGAGAGAATATTCCTCTGTCCCTAGCATACCACAGGCGAAAGGAAATTACAATGCTAAAGTTAAGACGGGATATTTGTGGATTATGCAGGGTTGACAGCGGCGCGGCAGGCGCATCACCGGCGCAGTCTGGCCTCCAGCTCCGCGCGGCGGTCCTCATAGCCGGGCTTGCCCAGCAGGGCGAACATATTCTTTTTGTAGGCTTCAACACCCGGCTGGTCGAAGGGGTTCACGTCCAGCAGATAGCCGGAGAGGCCGCAGGCATACTCAAAGAAGTAGATGAGCTGGCCCAGAGCCTGAGGCGTTTTGCCGTCCGCCTCCACGATCAGGTTGGGCACACCGCCCTCCGTGTGGGCCAGCAGAGTGCCCTCCATGGCCCGGTCCCGAATGAAGTCCATGGACTTGCCTGCCAGGAAGTTCAGGCCGTCACCGTCCGCCTCGTCTCTGGGAACATAGGACTGCGCGTTGGACGCGCCCAGACGGACCACCGTTTCCATCAGGAGCCGCTGGCCGTCCTGAATATACTGGCCCATGGAGTGCAGGTCGGCGGTGAAGTCCACGCTGGCGGGGAAGATGCCCTTGCCGTCCTTGCCCTCGCTCTCACCGAAAAGCTGCTTCCACCACTCGCCCATGAAGCGGAAGGCGGGGTCGTAGCAGGCCAGGATCTCAATGGGGAAGCCGGCCTTCAGCAGCGCGAACCGGGCGGCGGCATACTTCCGGGCGGGGCAGTCCGCTCCGCCCTGCTCACAGACCGCCATCATTTCCGCCGCGCCGTGCATGAGGGCCTCGATATCGATGCCCGCCACGGCGATGGGCAGCAGGCCCACGGCGGTGAGAACCGAGTAGCGCCCGCCGATGTCATCGGGCACCACGAAGGTCTCCCAGCCCTCGGCGTCCGCCAGAGATTTCAGCGCACCTCTGACCTTGTCGGTGGTGGCGTAGATGCGGCCCCTGGCTCCATCCCGGCCGTAC
>CAZFJB010000287.1:0-1895 GCA_964519775.1 uncultured Oscillibacter sp. | reverse complement strand
ATGCCGCAGTCCAGATCCTCGGCGATCACCGTGCGGCCCAGCAGACTGTTGAAAATATTGGTGTATTTCGGGTCAAAGCGCACCAGACGGGAGGCGATGCCCACAAATCCGAACTCCTGCTCCACGCCCCGCTCCCGCAGCTCGTCGCCACGGATGGCTGTCAGGGGCAGGAAGGTAGCCCGGCCGCCGTCCCGCCGCTTCAGGAAGGCGATGGCGCTCTTGGCGTCCTCCTCCCGGTCCACCACGATGTTCTGCAGTCCGGCGCCCAGGGCGATCTCAATGGCCAGGGAGTATTTTCCCTCGGTCTTCATCAGTCCCGCCACCGGGCCGTGGATGCCGCGGAGGTCGTTCTGGGCCTGACAGACCAGCTTGACGGCTTTGTTGAAGCCCTCGTAGTCCTTCTCCATCTCCGTCAGGAGGCGGATGCGATTATCCAGCGCTCCCACGTCCACAGTGAGCTTTGTTTTTGCCTCCGCGGCAGCGGCGGCCTTCTTCTGCCGCTCCGCCATGCGGAGAGTGTGACCGCTGATGATATTGGCGGCGGCCTCCGCCTCGTCCTGGGCATCCTCCAAGGCACGGCGATTCCGCTTGGCCTCCCGGCCTTTTTCCTCCAACTGGGCCTCCGCCGCTTCCCGGTCCGCCTGCGCCGCGGCACGGCGGGCCTTCATCTGCTCGTTTTCCGCTCGAATGGCGGCGGCTTCCGTTCTGGCGTCAGCGGCGGCGGCCACGGCCATGGCCTCTCTGCCCCGGAAGGCCTCAGCCTCGGCGGAGGCGCCGCCGGCCTTTTCCGTCATAGCCTGGGCTTCCGCCAGCAGGCGGTCCAGCTCTTCATTCAGTGCCGCTGCCTGCCGCTCCAGCTCCAGAGCCTTGGCGTCCTGTTCCGCGGCCTGGGCCTCATAGCCGCCGGAGCGGCTCTCGGTCTCCGCCAGTTCCGTCTCCGCCTGACGGATATTCTCCTCCATGTGGCGGATGCTGCCCTCCAGCACCGCGGCGGCGGAATCCTGCTCCGCCCGCCGCGCGTCCAGCGCGGCAGACTCAGTCCGAAGACCCTCGGCCTCCATATCCTTTTCCTGCATCCGCTGGCCGAACTGCTCATTTTCCGTGAACAGCGCGTCCACAGCGGAGCGGGCCTCGTCCCGCTGCGCCTCGGCGTTCCGCAGATCCGTTTCCAGCTTTCGGGCGCTGATCTTCAGATTTTCCAGGTTTTCCAGCCACAAAGAGATCTCCAGCAGACGCATCTCATCCCGGAGGACCAGATACTTCTTGGCCGTTTCCGCCTGGGCCCGCAGCGGCTCCACCTGCAGCTCCAGCTCCGCGATCTTGTCGTTGATGCGGACCAGATTTTCTTCCGTGCGGTCCAGCTTCCGCTCCGCCTCCTCTTTCCGGTGGCGGAATTTGGAGATGCCGGCGGCCTCCTCAAAGATCTCCCGGCGGTCGGTGCTCTTGGTCGAGAGGATCTCGTCCACCCGGCCCTGGCCCACGATGGAGTAACCCTCCCGGCCCATACCGGTATCCATGAACAGTTCCGTCACGTCCTTTAGCCGGACGGACTGGCGGTTGATGTAGTATTCGCTCTCGCCGCTGCGGTAGTACCGCCGGGTCACGGCCACCTCGGACTCCTCCATGGTGGGGAACACATGACCGGTGTTGTCCAGCACCAGCGTCACCTGGGCAAAGCCCACCGGAGCGCGTTTTTCCGTGCCGCCGAAGATGACATCCTCCATCTTGCCGCCCCGGAGGGCCTTGCTGGACTGCTCGCCCATGACCCAGCGGATGGCATCGGATATGTTGGACTTGCCGGAGCCGTTGGGGCCCACGATGGCGGTGATGTCCTCTCCAAAATTCAGGACCGTTTTGTCCGGGAAAGACTTGAAGCCTTGAATTTCAAGCGCTTT
>CAZFJB010000286.1:0-1897 GCA_964519775.1 uncultured Oscillibacter sp. | reverse complement strand
CCCTTGACAAAGGCCGCCAGAAACAGCAGGAACTGGGCGTTCTGGCTGGGGGTCTGGCCGGGTTTGAAGAGGTTTTTGCCGGTATCGGTGTTCAGCGACCAGTTGTCGTGCTTGCCGGAACCGTTGACCCCGGCAAAGGGCTTTTCATGGAGCAGGCAGACCATGTCGTGCTTGTCGGCGATCTTTTTCATGATCTCCATGGTCAGCTGGTTGTGGTCGCAGGCGGTGTTGGCGTCTGTATAGATAGGGGCCATCTCGTGCTGGGAGGGGGCCACCTCGTTGTGCTTGGTCTTGCTGTAGATGCCCAGGGCCCAGAGGTTTTCGTCCAGGTCCTTCATGTAGGCCGCCACCCGGGGGCGGATGGCGCCGTAATAGTGGTCGTCCAGTTCCTGACCCCGGGGCGGTTTGGCTCCGAAGAGGGTGCGGCCGGTCATCCGCAGATCCTCCCGCTGGGCATAGAGCTTTTTGTCCACCAGGAAATACTCCTGCTCCGGGCCCACGCAGGGGGTGACTTTGCGGGTCTCCGTGTCGCCGAAGAGGCGCAGGATGCGGATCGCCTGACGGCTGACGCACTCCATGCTCCGCAGCAGGGGCGTTTTCTTATCCAGGGCGTGTCCGCCGTAAGAGCAGAGGATGGTGGGGATGCAGAGGGTCCCCTCTTTGATGAAGGCGAACGAACTGGGGTCCCAGGCGGTATAGCCCCGGGCCTCAAAGGTGGCCCGCAGACCGCCGGAGGGGAAGGAGGAGGCGTCCGCCTCGCCCCGGACCAGATTCTTGCCGGAAAATTCCAGAATGGCCCGGCCATGCTCGCCCAGGGAGATGAAGCTGTCGTGCTTTTCCGCCGTGAAGCCGGTCATGGGCTGGAACCAGTGGGTGTAATGGGTGCAGCCCCGCTCCACGGCCCAGGTCTTCATGGCTCCGGCGATCTCATTGGCGGTGGACAGCTCCAGGGTGGCGCCGTCTGTGACGCAGCGCTTCCACGCCTGATAGCAGGCGGCGGAGAGGCGCTCTTTCATGGTTTCCTCATTAAATACCAGACTGCCGAACAGTTCCGGCAGCTTCAGTTCGCTCATCGTGTTCCCTCCATTCAGAGTCAATACTGGATCATTATGTCCATCATATATCATGGACCCCTATAAAGGCAAGAAAAAGATGCGGATACAAAAAAAGTGTAGCATGGGAGACGGTCCGCGTCAAACGGTAAACTGCACAAATCCGCCCCGCTGAAAATTTGATTCTTTCCAGCCCCGGTATCTTTCCAATCCTGACAGTTTGTGCTATACTACAATTTGTGTGTTGCAAAACAAAAGAAAAGGGGCGGGTATCATGAGAGCCATCGGGTTTGACAATCAGAAGTATTTAACAACACAGTCTGAGCAGATCAAAAAGCGCATCCATCAGTTCGGCGGCAAGCTGTATCTGGAGTTCGGCGGCAAGCTCTTTGACGACTACCACGCCTCCCGGGTGCTGCCGGGTTTTGAGCCGGACAGCAAGATCCGAATGCTCCAGCAGCTCAAGGACGATGTGGAGATCGTCATCGCCATCAACGCCGGGGACATTGAAAAGAACAAGATGCGGGGCGACCTGGGCATCACCTATGACGAGGATGTTCTGCGGCTCATCGACATTTTCCGGGAGATGGGACTGTATGTGGGCAGCGTGGTGCTGACCCGCTACAGCGGACAGGCCGCGGCCGACGCGTTTTTGAACCGGCTGGAAAAGCTGGGCATCCGCTGCTACCGCCACTATCCCATTGCCGGCTATCCCTCTGATGTGGCCCACATCGTCAGCGATGATGGCCTGGGCAAAAACGACTATATCGAGACCAGCCACTCCCTCATCGTGGTCACGGCGCCCGGCCCCGGCAGCGGCAAAATGGCCACCTGCCTCTCTCAGC
>CAZFJB010000285.1:0-1907 GCA_964519775.1 uncultured Oscillibacter sp. | reverse complement strand
GGCGCCTATATCGGAGGATTCCACGGGGACTGCGCGGCGACCTTCGCCTGCGGCCAGATCTCTCCGGAAGCGCAGGATCTGATCGATGTGACCAGACAGAGCTTCTTCGAGGGGATCAAGTTCGCGAAAGAAGGATATCGTTTGTATGATATTTCCGCGGCGATCCAAAGTTATGTGGAGTCTCACGGCTACTCCATCGTCCGCGAGTTTGTCGGTCACGGCATCGGCTCGCAGGTCCATGAAGCGCCGGAAGTCCCCAACTACGGCCACCCCGGCCGTGGTCCCCGGCTCCTTCGGGGCATGACCATCGCGGTAGAACCCATGGTGAACGCCGGCACCGCCGCTATCCGTCAGCTCAGCGATGGCTGGACTGTGAAAACAGCGGACGGCAAGTGGGCGGCGCACTATGAAAATACGATTCTCATCACTGACGGTGAGCCCGAGATCCTGACGGCTCCCGCTATCTGAGGGAAGATGTATGGAGATCGCGAAATCTGACATTATTCGTTCCAATGCCGGCAGAGACAAGGGAAAGCTCTTCGTCGTTTTAGCGGTGGAAGGTGAGTACCTTCTGCTGGCAGACGGAAAAGGCCGCAAGGCGGAATCTCCCAAGCGCAAAAAAAGCAAGCATGTTTTGTTTGTGGCGAAGGATACCA
The DNA here is from genome assembly GCA_964519775.1 of uncultured Oscillibacter sp. Taxonomy (GTDB): domain Bacteria; phylum Bacillota; class Clostridia; order Oscillospirales; family Oscillospiraceae; genus Oscillibacter. The sequence goes on along the minus strand of CAZFJB010000285.1, from coordinate 1,251 downwards.
GCCGTCTGGCGGATAAGATCAAAGGCAGCGAGAAGGTCACCAACTGTGATCTTCGCAGGACACTGGCCGCGTACCGCTGCCAGGTCCAACCGGACCAGGAGGGATAACGTTTGGCAAAATCCGACATGATCGAAGTGGAAGGCGTTGTTGTGGAGTCCCTTCCCAACACGACTTTCCAGGTGGACATTGGAAATGGCCACATGATTCTGGCACACATCTCCGGTAAACTCAGAATGAATTTCATCAGGATCTTGCCCGGCGATAAGGTCACGGTGGAGATGTCTCCCTATGACCTGACCCGTGGCCGGATCACCTGGCGCAGCAAGTAAGCCGCGCCCGGCGAAATCAAGACACAAAACGCTGAAAGGAAGGTTACAAACTTATGAAGGTAAGACCGTCCGTGAAGCCCATGTGCGAGAAGTGCAAGGTTATTCGCCGCAAAGGCCGTGTTATGGTGATTTGCGAGAACCCCAAGCACAAGCAGCGCCAGGGCTAAGATTGATTGGAGGTTAAAAAGTATGGCACGTATTGCCGGTATTGACCTGCCCAAGGATAAGCGCATTGAGATCGGCCTGACTTATATCTATGGCATCGGCCGCAAGAGCGCGAAGGATATCCTGGAGAAGACCGGGGTCAACCCTGACACCCGCGTGAAGGATCTGACTGACGCCGACGAGCAGAAGCTCCGTGACGCCATTGACGAGTATGTGGTGGAAGGCGACCTGCGCCGCCAGACCGCTCTGGATATCAAGCGCCTCAGCGAGATTGGCTGCTATCGCGGCCTGCGTCATCGCAAGGGCTTGCCCGTCCGCGGCCAGCGCAGCAAGACCAACGCCCGCACCCGCAAGGGTCCCAAGAAGACCATCGCGAATAAGAAGAAGTAAGAAAGGAGAACAGCAATGGCACAGGCAAAGAAAGTCATCCGCCGTCGGCGGGAGAAGAAGAATGTTGAGCGCGGCCAGGTCCATATCCGTTCTTCTTTCAACAACACCATGGTGACCGTTACCGACTCCCAGGGCAACGCCCTCTCTTGGGCTTCCTCCGGTGGTCTCGGCTTCCGTGGCAGCAAGAAGTCCACTCCCTTCGCGGCTCAGACCGCGGCTGAGACCGCCGCCCGCGCCGCTATGGAGCACGGCCTGAAGACCGTTGAGGTCTTCGTCAAGGGCCCCGGCCAGGGCCGTGAGGCCGCCATCCGCGCGCTGCAGGCTGTGGGCCTGGAAGTGACCATGATCAAGGACGTCACTCCCATCC
>CAZFJB010000284.1:0-1913 GCA_964519775.1 uncultured Oscillibacter sp. | reverse complement strand
GCGTCTTTAATTTGAAGTATCCCAAGGAATACACGGAGCGCCCGGAAAAATGGGCCGCCAATCAGGCGGCGTTCCGGGCCTTCTATGAGACGCTGGGCCTCTGAGCCTGAGAGAGGAGCGAACCTATGCCGTACTATCTGAACGAAGTGAACGAAGCCGTCCGCAGGGACCCGAGAGCGTTCGTGGAGGAATGTGACGCAGCCTACGCCAAAAAGGTGGAAAGTGCGGCCCAGAAGATCGTGGAGCACAGCGCGGAGTCCCGCATCATCCTGCTCTCCGGTCCCTCTGGCTCCGGCAAGACCACCACGGCTTTGAAGATCGAGGAGCAGCTGCGGAAGATGGGCGTCGTGACCCATACTGTGGCCATGGATAACTACTTCAACACCGTGGACCCGGAGACGGCCCCACGGAACCGGAAGGGCGAGATCGATCTGGAATCCCCCTTCTGTCTGGACATTGAGCTGCTGAACCGCCATTTCTCCATGCTGGACCGGGGCGAGACCATCCATGTACCCAAGTATGAGTTTGCCCGGCAGATGCGCTCCGACATCCTCTCCCAGCCACTGCGGCTGGGGCAGGGCGAGCTGGCCATCTTCGAGGGCATCCACGCCCTGAACGACATCATTGTGGGCAAGAATCCCCACGCCTTCAAGCTGTACATCGCCGCCCGCAGCAATCTGCTGGACGGGGAGAGCAACGTGGTCTTCAACCACGCGTGGCTGCGCCTGTGCCGCCGCATCGTCCGGGATTATCAGTTCCGGGGCAGCGACGCGGACTTCACCCTGAAAATGTGGGAGAATGTGCGCCGGGGCGAGAAGCTGTACATCTCCCCCTACAAGGAGAACGCCCACCTGAAATTTGATTCCTCCCTAGCTTTTGAGTTTTCGGTGCTCAAGCCCATGGTGGTGCCTCTGCTGGAGGCGGTGCCCGCCGGAAAGTACCCGGTGGTGGAGGAGATGCTGCGGGGCTTTGACCGGATCGAAGCGCTGGATCAGTCCTATGTGCCGGAGAACTCTCTGGCCCGGGAATTCATCGGCGGCAGCGCCTATTCGTATTGACCGGCCTGCGGGCCGTTTCCCAGCGAATTTATGATGGGAGGTTTTCAAGGGATGAATGAGAAACTGGAAGCCCTGCTGGAGCAGGTCCAGCGCACTGCGGTCCAGGCCGGGGACACGGCGGCAGATGCCGCTTACGGCGTGGGCAAGGCGGCGGGCGAGCTGCTGAGCGTGGCAAAGCTGAACATCCGCGTGATGGACCGCAAGGCGGCGGTGAACACGGCCCTGCGGGAGGTGGGTGAGATCCTCTATGCCACCCACACCGGCAGCCCCAGCGAGTCTGAGGTCCTGCTGGCCAAGCTGGAAGAGATCGACGCGCTGAAGGCGGAGATCGCCGAGCTTCAGGCGAAGATCCGCCGGGAGGAGTCCCGGAACACCTGCCCCACCTGCGGCGGAAAGACCCGGGAGGGGGACGGCTTCTGCGGAGAATGTGGGGAAAAGCTGTGATGGATGCGTTTGTCTTTGAACGGTATCAGGAGAGCGCGGAGACGCTGCGCCGCCGCCTGAACGGCTTCGTGCCCGAGGCACTGCTGATCCTTGGCTCCGGTCTGGGTGCTCTGGGGGATCAGGTGGAGGACCCCATTGTGGTCCCCTATGACGAGGTGCCCCACATGAAGCACTCTACTGCCCCCGGCCATGAGGGCCGGTTCGTGTTCGGCCGTTTGTCGGGCCGGAACGTGGCGGTGATGCAGGGGCGGCTCCACGCCTACGAGGGCTGGTCCTTCGCGGACGCGGCCTTCCCGGTGCGGCTGCTGCGGCTGCTGGGGGCGGAGACGCTGGTTGTGACCAATGCCGCCGGGGCGGTGAACGCTGCCTTTTCGGTGGGCGACATCATGCTCATCACCGACCATATCAAGC
>CAZFJB010000283.1:0-1914 GCA_964519775.1 uncultured Oscillibacter sp. | reverse complement strand
ATCTGGGGCAAGGGCATGATCAAGATCATCCCCATTCTGCTGGGCGTTGTGGGCAGCTATGTGGTGGCCCTCATTACCGGCAACGTGGACTTCTCCGCTGTTGGCGAGGCTGATCTGGTGGGCATGGCGCCCATCGTGCTGGCCAAGTTCGACCTCTCCGGCATCCTGGTGATGGCCCCCATCGCCATCGCCGCCATGATGGAGCACATCGGCGACATCTGCGCCATCTCCTCCACCACCAACCGCAACTTCATTGAAGATCCCGGCCTGCACCGCACCCTGGTGGGCGATGGTCTGGCTACTGCCATGGCCGGTATGTTCGGCGGCCCCGCCAACACCACCTACGGTGAGAACACCGGCGTTCTGGCCCTCTCCAAGGTCTATGACCCCAAGGTCATCCGTCTGGCTGCCATCTACGCCGTGATCCTCAGCTTCTCTCCCAAGTTCGACGCTTTGGTGAACTCCATCCCCGCAGCCACCGTGGGCGGCGTCAGCTTCATCCTCTACGGTATGATCTCCGCCGTAGGCGTGCGCAACGTGGTGGAGAATCAGGTGGATCTCACCAAGTCTCGGAACCTGATCATTGCCGCCACCATGTTCGTCAGCGGCCTGGGCTTTAGCTCTACCGGCGGCGTGACCTTCACCGTGGCCGGTACCGCCATCACCCTCTCCGGCCTGGCCATCGCCGCTCTGGTGGGCGTGCTCCTCAACGCCATCCTCCCCGGCAACGACTACGAGTTCGGCATCAACATCCAGGGTGACAAGTCCGCCGACTTGGGCAGCTACTAAGCAAGACCTTCCAAAAAGGAAAAACAGCGCCGGTCCGCAGAGCGGACCGGCGCTGTCTGATTTCACGGGCGGAAAAATCCCCTTTCCTTTTCGGTGGAGGTATGATACCATCAAAAGGATAACAGGAAAGGAGGCGGGACACGGATGACGGAGCTGGTGATCCTGGACTGGATCGGAGCCCATCTGCGCTGCGGCGCGCTGGATGGGATCATGACGGCGGTGAGCCGTGTCTGCGACCACGGCGAGGTGTGGATCCTGCTGGCGGCGGTGCTGCTGATGCTTCCCAGAACACGGAAGGCGGGGCTCTGTCTTGCCTGCGCTCTGGTGCTGGATCTGCTGCTGTGCAACCTCTGGCTCAAGCCCATGATCGGGAGGGTGAGACCCTTTGTTTTCCGGCCGGAGGTGGCGCTGCTGGTGCCGCCACCGGGAGATGCCTCCTTTCCATCAGGACACACGGCGTCTTCCTTCACGGCGGTCGTGGCCCTGAAGGGGGCGGGCAGCCGGCTGTGGAAGCCGGCGCTGGCCCTGGCGGTGCTGATCGCTTTTTCTCGGCTGTATCTCTACGTCCACTGGCCCACAGATATTCTGGGCGGTGTGCTGGCAGGCGCCGCGGCGGGTTGGCTGGGGGTAAAGCTGGCATCGGTTCTGGACCGCCGCGGACTGTAAAGAAAAACACCAGGCGGAGCATGGCTCGGCCTGGTGCTTTGTTTTATGTTTTCGATGTTTTTTCGCAGGGGGACGGGGCAATGTCCGCACCCGGGCCGCCCTCCCGGGCTTGCTGGAGATAGTCCTGCTCCGCTGTTTTTTTGCTGGGCACAAAGTTCTGGGCAGGGGTACGGCGCTTGCCCTTGCTGCGGGCATAGAAGAAGCCGCTGACGGAGAACACCACCGCGCCGATGAAGTTCACGAAGAGATCCTTCATGGTGTCGATGAGGCCGATGTCCAGATAACCGCCCATGCCCAGGGGCTCGCCGTTGATGACCACGTCTGTAATGCCCTTGACAGCCACCACCTTGTTGGACCGGGTGGGGTCCAGGCTGGCGGAGTAAATAGCGTTGATCACGGTGTCCTTCTGCATATCCGTGTGGAAGAACCAGTCCATAGCGAACTCAAAAAACTCCCACA
>CAZFJB010000282.1:0-1921 GCA_964519775.1 uncultured Oscillibacter sp. | reverse complement strand
ATGAATTTTTTGCCGATGTCGGTGGCTTCCTTTTCCGCCGCCGGGTCAAGATGTAATTGCTTTCCCATTGCTGTTCCTCCTGTCGAAAAACGGGTCAGTTGCCCGATAAAAATTCACTGAGCATCACACCGTACTCGCCGAAATCTCCGGCCAGCAGGACTTTTCCTTCCTTTTGCAGCTCCTGATAGACGGCCCGCACCAGATGCTCCATCCGCAGGACGCCGCTGTCCGCCGCGGCGCGGTAAGCGCCGTTGAGGACGATATTTTTGATCTGCGCGCCGGAGAGCTGGAACTGGCGGGCCAGATAGTCCAGTTGAAGATTGGCCGCCGGGATGCCCGCCAGGGCATCTTCCCAGATCTTGCGGCGCAGGGCCTCCTCCGGCAGAGTAAATACCAGATGATACCGGAAGCGGCGGATGAATGCCGCGTCGATGCTGCCGGCCTGATTGGTCGCCATCAGCACGATGCCCTGATACTCCTCCATCCGCTGGAGAAGGTAAGCCACTTCCGTGTTGGCGTATTTATCCTTGGCGTCCTTCACCTCGCTGCGCTTGCCCAGAAGGGCGTCCGCCTCGTCAAAAAAGAGAACAAGGTTGCTCTTTTCCGCCTGATCAAACACCTGGCGCAGCCGCTTTTCCGTCTCGCCGATGTACTTATCCACGATCTGGGAGAGGTCCACCTTGTAAAGCTCCAGTCCCAGTCGGGAGGCCAGCACCTGGGCCGTCATGGTCTTGCCGGTGCCGGGAGGGCCGGACATCAGCACGGACACACAGCGGCCATAGGGATACCGCCGCCGCAGGCCCCATTCGTCCAGCACCAGGCCCTGCCGCTCCACCTGAGAGCAGACGGCCTCCAGGCCCTGCTTCAAGGACGCGTCCAGTTGTAAATCCTCCCAGGTGTAGGCGCTGTTCATGAAGCGGATGTTCTCATAGCGGCCGTCGTCCAAAACCTGATAGCACAACCGGAAAATATCCCGCTCCGCCCAGGGGCCATGAGGCTGTCGGGCCCGGAGCAGGCGGACGATCCGCTCCATCTGCCCCGCCGTCAAATTCATTTTGGCCGCCAGACTCTCCGCCGGGAAGCCCGCGCCGCCATTCGGCAGCAGCGTCTCCGCCAGCTCCCGCCAAAGGCGGGCGCTCTGAGTAATAGTGGGTTGAGGGATGTCCACGGAAAATACCGGCGCGGACAGGAAGGGGATCACCTTCACCGCCGCCGGGGTGGTCAAAAACACAGGCCGCTGAAAGGGCGCGAGGGTCCGCTCCAGCTCCCGCAGCAGCGGCGGCAAACGCTGGAGCCGCTTTTCCGGCGGGCAGTCCAGAGCGCTGAGGCACAGCAGCCGGTCCGAGAGCAGCAGTTCCCGCAGCACCCGCCGCCAGACCTCGGGATGGAGGAGGCCCTCCTCCGCCACAGCGTCAAAGGGCACCACCAGCAGTTCTTTTTTCAATCTGTGGGCGATCTGACGGGCGAAATGCCGCCGTCCGCTGCCCTCATCGCCGGAGATGTGGACAATGGAGAAGCCGTGTCCGGCGGCCAGGGTCTCTCCTACCTGCCGGACTGCCTCACCGGTGAGCACCGGGGTAAGCAGCGTCTCCTCTGGCGAAACCACGGCGCACACCTGCTCCAGTGCCCGGTCCGGGGCATCGTCCCCCGCCAGCCACGCCGCCAGGCGGCCATCCAGCCGGAAGGGGGCCTTCCACCAGTCCCGTCCCGGCTCCGCCCGCAGCAGCAGCTCCACTTTGTCAAAGGCGGCCCGCAATCTCGGGGCCAGCTCGATGCTCTCCTCGCCGAGGCAGGTAATGCGGCCTGCCGCCTCGATGGTCAGCCCATCCGCCAAGCCCAGACCCTCCCGCAGAAGGTCCACCGTCCGCTCCTCCATCAGTGCCAGCAGATAGAGCTGCACCGCCGTCAGGGCGATGGGGTC